>JBGSRY010000509.1:0-5574 GCA_041737325.1 Rhodoferax sp.
CTCACGCTGGCGGCCATGCGGGCCACCTTGGCATCCGTTGCGACGTCAGACGCTTTTAACCACATGATCGCGCGCTGCACCGAGGTGGCTGCGGGGCTGCGCGCTTGTATTGCCCACCATGGCTTGCCGTGGTGCGTGACGCAGGTGGGGGCGCGTTGTGAATTCCAGTTTGGCCCCAAGCCGCCACAAAACGGCACCCAGGCTTCAAACATGTTTGATACGGAACTGGAACACCTGATTCACCTGGCGCTGCTCAACCGGGGTGTGCTCATCACGCCGTTTCACAACATGCTGCTGTGCAGCCCGGCCACCACGGCGGCCGATGTGCAGCGCCTGCTGGCGGCGTTTGACAAGGTGCTGCAGCAGGTGGTGGAAAGCGGGCTGGGGTCTTAGCCGCAGGGGCCGTGCCGCTGGCCGAGCGGTGACACGGCTGGCAGCCGCGCCCGCAGTTTATTTCTTCAGCGCAGTTTTCCAGTCGCGGAACACGTCGATGTCAAAGCCGTCGGGGTAGTTCAGCAGCCCGGGGGTGTGGCCTTTTTTGTTTTTTTCGCCGTATTGCCAGATGATCTGTTTGGTTTGGCGGTCGACCACGATCACGCGGTCATTGAGGTCGTCCACAATCAAAATGTCGCCGGTGTCGGGCAACTCGCGGGCAATGGAGCAGTGGTCCAGCGCCAGGTCGCCGTCTTTATGGAAGTATTCCCAGGTGACTTTGCGCGTGACGGGGTCAAAAATTACCACACGGCCGGGTTTTTTGAAGTCGGCCACGATGACCTGCTTGCCGTCCACGGTCAGGAACGCATCTGACGGGTAGCTCACCTTGGGTGCTTGCACCGTCCACAGCACCTTGCCTGCGCGGGTGATGCGTGAGATGTAAGCCCCGCTGATCTCGGTCACCAGAATGTCGCCGTTTTCCAGCGGTGTGGCCCCGTTGGCATAGTCCAGTTGCTGCGGTGGGTTGTGCTTGCACACGCCAGACTGGCCCCATTGCGTGGTCACGGCGTTGGTTTTGGGGTCGATGATCAGGATGCGGCAGTTGCGGATGTCGGCGGTGATGACCTGGCCGTCTGCCAGCAGGTGCGCGTCATCCGGGTAGTTGAGCGTGTTGGGGCCGCTGCCACGGTGGTCGGGCGTGCCCCAGGTCCAGGTCAGGGCGCGTTGCTGGTAGTCCACCAAATGGATATCAAAGTTATCTTCTTCGCTCACCGCCAGGGTGCTGCCGTCGGCTGAAAAGTTCACGTCTTCGTTGCCCCGGTACACCGCCAGGCTGGGCGAGGGGAATTCCCAGAGGATGGATTTGTCGGGGGCAATTTCGATCAGCCGGTTGTTGCGCCGGTCGGCAATCACGATCGGGTAAGGCAGCGGTTTGCCCCAGGACTTGACGGGTGTTTTACGGTTGCCGGTGGTGGGCGGAATGGCCGGCAGCGTGACCCCGCTGGAGACCACGCCTGCACCGATCATGTCGGGTGTGACCTTGACCGGGATCGGGGCCTTCGACTTGGTTGCGGTTTGAGCCAGTGCGTCCGCGCTCAGGGTAGCGGCTGACAAAAACACCAGGCAGGAAGCGACGTGCGCACGGGCATAACGATGCATAGAGACCTTAATTACTATTGAATTGATAGCTGTTAATGCCCTTTTTTATTGGTCTACAGGCTGATTTATGAGAGATTGTAAGGGACGTGGCGCACCGCACGGGGGTGGCCACGTCGGTGCGTGCTGGTTTACTGGCTTTCAAACACGGCGCGTTCATGCAAGGGGTTGATGCCCCGCATGTTGTCCTTGAAGTGCTGCTGCCATTGGCGCAGCTGTGCCTCAGACAGGGTCAGCGGCTGCTTCATCACCAGCCACTGCACGCCCTCGGTGCAGGGCGCGGCCGTCAGTGAGCCGGTGTAGCGGTAGTAGCCCCGTGTGGACGGCAAGAGTTCGCGGGCGCTGACCGAAACTTGCGCTTGTATGTGGTCGCCATCGACCTTGGCTGGTATCAGCGGCAGCAGTTTGGTCAACAGGGGGCTGGCCGCGCCAAGCCGGAACGGCACCACAATGGCCAGCAGCTGACCCGATGCACTTTTGTGCAGGATGTGGGCAGCAAACGGGAACGCTTCGCCTTCAAGCTGATCTCCGCCGGGGGTATGAAAGTGAAACTGTTGCAGTTTGAAGTGTTCTTTGCCCAGCACGAGTTGTCCGCCTTTGTCAAAGCGCACGCGCAAGGTGTGGCCGTCATTGGCCAGTTTGAGTGCCACCACCGGGTAGTCTGCCTGCAGGGCCGGCAGCGTGTGGCCTGACACAGCGGCCCGGGTGATGTTGATCGGTGACTGGCGCAGGCCACGGTCGCACAGGGTGGCTTGGCAAACGCTGGCAGACAGCAAAAAAAGCAGGGCAAGGTGTTTCATGGGGCCTTCAAGCAGACGGGGATGGATGCAGAATGCTGCCATTTTCAACCCAATTCAAACCATCTCACATGACCGATTCAATACCAACGCTGGTGTCTGCCGACTTTGACGAGCTCGACACCATACTGGACGATTTACGCACCCGCTCTGACGAAACCCCGCAGTGGGAATTTTGCGAAGGCTTCATGGCCGCGCTGGTCTGCTGCCGTCGCACCATTTTCCCGAATGAATACCTGGCCGTGTTGCTGGACCTGGAGGGCGACAGCCCAACCCCGTTGTTCGCTGATGCGGCCCAGTTTGAGCGTTTTTCAGAACTGTGGCTGCACCGCATGGATGAGGTCAAGGTGGCGCTGGATACCGAGGTAGCGTCGTTGGACGAAGACCGTGCCTACCAGCCTGAAGTGATGGATTTGCGCGCTGCCATTGCCGCGCTGCCCGAAGCCCAGCGCGCCGAACTGGGCGATGCACCGATTCCGTCCTTTGGCCAGATCTGGGCCATTGGTTTCATGTATGCGGTCGAGAGCTGGCCCGATGACTGGGCTCCCCCGCGCGACAAAGAAGCGGCCAAGGTGCTGGATGCCGCACTGGAATGTGTCGTGGCGGTGACCGAAGACGACACGGGTGTGCCCACCGTGGCCGCGTTCGACGAGGAGGGTGTGCCCACCATCAGCGAGCAGCGCCTGAACGATTTTGCCGATGCCGTGTGGGCCATCTACGATTTGCGTGAACTGTGGCGCAGCATCGGCCCACGGGTTGAAACGGTGCACGTGGGTGACAAGCCAGGGCGCAACGACCCCTGCCCGTGTGGCAGCGGCAAAAAATACAAAAAATGCTGTGGGGCCTGAGGCCGTGCGGTCACGGGGCTGATGCCGTTGGAGGGGTGGTGTGCAACAGCACGCCCACCGTCAGGCCACGGCCCTGCAAGCCCTCGGTCAGCGTCAGCACGCTGTGGTGCAGTTCGGCAATGCGCTTGCAAATGGCCAGACCCAGGCCTGTGCCGGGCTGGTTTTGACCCGCCAGACGGTAAAAACGTTCTTGCACTTTGAGGCGTTGATCCGGGGCAATGCCGGGGCCGTCGTCGCACACCGCCAGCGTGACTCCCTGGTTGGCTGGCTGCAGCAGAACATGGATCGTGCCCCCAGGCGGCGTGTAGTGGATGGCGTTGTCGAGCAGGTTCAACAGCAGCATCGACAGCAAGTCGGGATTGCCTGAAACGTGTGGCAGTTGCGGGGCCGCCAGCAGTTCCATGGTTTGGTTGCGCTGCAGGGCCAGGGGGGCGAGCTCGGCGCAGACGGTTTCGCTCAAGGCAGTGAGATCGATCTGGGTACAAACCGGAGGCGCTTGCTGCGGGTTCAGTCGCGCCAGGGCCAGCAACTGGTTCACCATGCGAATGCTGCGGGCCACGCTGCCCTGCAATTGCTCCAGCGCCTGCTGGTGTGGCGCGCTGGCCATGGTGTGGCGCACGGTGTAGAGCTGGGTTTGAATCACCGCCAGTGGGGTGCGCAGTTGGTGCGCGGCATCGTCGGTGAAGCGGCGTTCGTTGTCCAGCGTTTGTGCCACCCGCTCCAGCAGGCTATTGAGCGCCATGACGATGGGGCGCACCTCGTCGGGCACGCTGTGGACTTGCATGGGGGTTAAATTGCCCGGGGTTCGTTTGCTGATTTCCTGGCTCAACGCGGCCAGCGGGTGCAAGCCGCGCCAGATCGAAAACCAGAGCAACAAAAACAGCACCGGCAAGCCCAGTGCCAGGGGCGTGGCGGCGCTCAGGATCATGCTGCGGTTGATTTGGCCACGAAATTGATGCGGCTCCGAGATGATGATCTTGACGCGGTGGTTCAGGTCATGCACGGCATAGCTGCGCCAGCCTTTACCCTGTGCGTCGCGTGCATCGGAATACCCCAACGCCCGAGTGATCAGGGTGGTGGGCGCGTTGTCAGAGCGAAACAGCAGGTTGCCATCATCGCGCCACAACTGGTAGCGCAGGCTGGCTCCGTACTTGGTGCCAAAGGGCAGGTCGGTGGTCGGTTCCAGCGCCGTTTGGCCGCCAGCTGCAGGGGGCGTACCCGCTTGGCCAGAGACCGGACGCAGGGACAAATCGGGCCAGGTGTTGAGCAGTTGTTCAATGGCTGCCGCTGGCATGACACTGGGGTGGCTTTGCAGGGCGTTGTCATCCGGGTCCATCAGGAACAAAAACGCCTTGGCCGTGTGCGCCATGTGCACGTCGTACAAGGTGTTGACTTCGCGGATGTTGTCGCGGGTTGACAGGGTGGCCATGACTGACCAGAAAAGAAAGCTGACCACGCCCAGGGCGATCAACAGACGGTGGCTCAGGGTCAGGTGTCTGCGTGTCATTAGGCGTGGGGTTTGACCAGCATGTAGCCCACGCCGCGCACGGTTTTCAGGTTGGCCTCGCCAATTTTTTGCCGCAGGTGGTGCACGTGGACTTCCAGCGCGTTGCTCTCGGCGCTGCGGTTCAGGCCAAACACGGCTTCTTCAAGCTGGTGACGGGTGACGACTTTATTGGCCTGTGTCATGAGCGCCTGCAGCAGGTCAAACTCGCGGTTGGACAGGTTCAGCAGCTGGCCGCTTTGGCTGGCCACATGGGTGTCGGTGTCGAGCATCAACTCGCCCACGCAGAGGCGGCCCACGTAGCCGGCGCGCCGAATCAGGGCGCGCAGGCGTGCAATCAGCTCTTCCATGTCGGTGGTTTTGACCAGAAAGTCGTCGGCCCCCGAGTCAAAACATTGCACCTTGTCGCGGGTGGTGTCGCGCGCGGTGAGCATCAGCACCGGCAGGGTGCTGCCGCTGGCGCGCAGGTGTTCCAGCAGGCTCAGTCCATCCATGCCCGGCAGGGAGATGTCGAGCACGGCGGCGCGGTAAAACTCGTTGGACAGGGCCACCAGGGCCGATTCGCCGTCGGTGAACCAGTGCACGTCAAACCCGGCATTGCCCAGCGCGGCCTGCAGGCTGGCACCCATCATGGGGTCATCTTCAACAATCAGCAGTTTCATGGTGTGCTCTGGGCTTGCAGGAGTTCGGTTAAACGGGTCAGGGCGTGGCGCACGGTGGCTTGGCGCACGGAGCGGCGGTCACCCGCAAAGTGCTGCACCTCGGTGCAACTGCCCGCAGGCCAGGCAAAGGCAAACCAGACCGTGCCGACCGGTTTCTCGGCACTGCCGCCGCT
>JBGSRY010000525.1:0-4029 GCA_041737325.1 Rhodoferax sp.
AACGCACTGAGCCTGCCGGTGAGCTCGGACAGCCGAGCCGAGTAGTTGGGTTTGATGAAGCGGTCCGTGAAATCAACCCGACCGCCGATCAGGCTGACCGGGCCTACATGAATTTCTGGCGCAGCATGGGGTGCACTGGCATCGGCATCGGTGCCACCAACCCACACATCTTGCAGGTTCAGATGGCCCGTCTCGCTCAGGCTCAGCTTGGCATAAAAATCACGCAACACGGTTTGTGCCACGTCCACACGGGGTGCTGCTGCCGGGGGCAGCGATAGGTCCAGCCCGGTGAGTTGGAGGTCTTTCCAGCTCAGCAAGACTTCAGCCGGTGTGTAGGGTTCGGTGCGCGCCAGGGTGTCGACACGGACCTCTTCCAGCTGTGTGTCGCCGTGCAGTTGCAGGGCCCAGCCTTGCGGTTGTTGCGCCACGTTGACGCGCCCTTTGAAGCTGGCATCGGCACGCAGCACTTCCACCTTCAAGACGCTTGCCAGGTAGGGCTGCAGCGCATGCAGCGGCAGACGTTGGGCGGTGACATCGGCCTGCAGGGTCAAGGGCTTCAGGCCCAGCGTGCCACGCCCGGACAGGTATCCTGGATTGGTAGCCCCGTGGTGCAGACGCGCCGACACTTGCCAGCGCGCTGGGTTGCGCCCCTGGCTGCTGAAGTTGTTGCCCTGCAAGGCCACGTCAGCCAGCGTCAACGTCACCGGCGTGGGCAACGCTGCGTCAGACACATTGAAACCACCCTGGGTCACGCGCAGGTCGTTAACTGCCCATTGCCAGGGTTGATCCGGGCCTTGCGAGGCGGCTTGTGGGTGACGGCTCAGGGGTTGGAGCCAGTCTTCAAACATGAAGCGACCGTCTGCCAGGCGAGCCAGCGTGGCCTTGGGCTGGGTCAAGCGCAACTGGCCCAGCGTGGCGGTTTTGTGGCTCCAATCAAGATTGAGCTGCGCCAGCTGCAACTGTTTGAGACTGGCCAAAGGGCCTTTGACGGCTTTTTGTGCCAGCACCAGTTGGTCCAGCGTCAGCAGCGGCAGCTGCAGGGTCAATTGCATCGGCTCTTGCGCCGACTTGGCGGCCTGCCAATGCAAGCCCAGTTTGGCATTGAGCACACCTTTGAGTTCGGGTGTCAACAGACCGGCCAGATAGGCTTGGGCCAGGCTCAGGGGCACATCGGTGAGCTGGCCCGTGAGGTCTGCGGCCACGTCGGTGGCCTGGCCTTTGAGGTGCAGGGTGGCCGTTTCCAGCTGGGCGCTGCCTTCAAAGGGCATCGCTTGCTGCACCGGCCAGTGCAACTGGTGTGCGGAAAATTGCAGGGCTTGCAGCGTCAACTGCGCCGGTTTGGGTGTGGTGGCATCCTGCCAGTGCACGCTGCCATCTTGCATGTCAAGCTGCGCCACAGCCATCGACCAAACTGGTAAATTTTTGTCTTTTTGACCTGTAGCCCTTTTATCTTCTGGGTTACCAGCTCTATTTTGCATAGCGTTTTGATGCGGCTGGGTCGCCGCCAGCAAGGTCTGCCAGTTGAGCACCCCGTGGGCGTTGCGCTGCAGCGTCAACTGCGGTTTGCGCCATGTCACGTGGCCCAGTTGCAGTTTGCGCTCCAACGGACGGACATCATCCAGTTGTACATCCAACGCTTCAAAAGCCAGCAGTTGCTGGCCCGCTGCCGCACCCGCACGCGGCTCTGTCAGCCTGACCTGACTGGCAGTCACCTGCCCACTGAGCCGAAGCGAGGTGTGCGGCGTCTGCGCAAAGGCCAGTTTCAGGTCTGCATCCAACACCGCTGAGCTCAGCCGCAGCGGCAGTGTGGCAGGCCAATACGCCAGATAAGGGCTCAGGTTCAGGTTCTGCAACTTGACGTGCAAGTCGGTCTTGCGGTCAGCCGCAAACGGCGTGCCCTGGGCGGCAGAATCAAACTGACTGCCATTGAGCTTAAACGCCAGTTGCGGTTGCACTTGAACCGTGCGCTGGGAGTCCAGGTTACTCAAAAACGGCAGCTTGATGGTCAACCCGGTCAATTGGTGCACCTGGCCTGCCGCTGCGTCTTCCAGCGTGACCTGGCCCTGGCTTAACGCCAGGTTGTACAACGCAAAACCCAGCGGCTGGGACGGCGCGGCACGCGGAGCCTGGTTCAAACGCGCCAGCACGTCGTCTACGTCGTAGTGCCCGTTACCCAGGTAGCGCAGGTGCAATTGGGGCGACTCCACCTGAATCGCATCTGCCACCGGGGCCAGTCGCAACAGCGACTGCAATTCCATGTCTATATAGAGACGCTTGATGGCCAACTGGGCGCTGGCATCCGTAGCGTGCGCCACCTCCAGCTGTTGCAGGGTCAATTCGAGCGACCAGGGTTTGAAGTCGACCTGACCTACCGACACGTTGCGCCCCAACTGCGCGGTCAAGCGAGTTTCAAGTTGCTGCTTCAACACCCCTGGCAGCACCAGCCATGACAAGCCCCAAACCGCCAATAAAACCAAAAAAGCCAGGGCAAGGCGGCGCACCCAGGCCCTTTTGAAGCGTGTATCTAATTTCATAACGGCTGATTTTGAGACCAAAACAGCCCTGCTTGCGAGTGAAAAAGTCTCAAATTTCTGGATTTTTGTGCAATTATTTTGTATAACGAATTGATTTGTTATTGTTGACTCGATATATTTGAAGCACCTAGAATCCGCCGTCCCTGCCAAAAAGCAAGGGATAACCCGACCCCGCTGCCGATCCCCGGCAACATCAAGTTTCTGCACACACTGGAGAAAATCCGCAGGATATTGATAGCGTAACAACCCAAGCGCATCGCTTGCCAGCGTCTTATGCCTCGCATAAACCCCTGACCAGTTTGCGCGCAAGAAGGAGAAGCTATGTCAGCATCTACAGATATGACCACCAGCCTACGGCGCATGATTACCGCCGTGACCAAAGGCTTTTTTGAAATCACGCACAACAGTTTTGCCCTGCTCGGCTTGGCTGTTTTATTTGCCACCATGACCTTGGTGGCACGCCCCGAGCTTCGCCAGGTTGGCGAAATCAAACTTTTCAGCTGGCTGCAAACGCGCCAATTTGAAGTGACCGGTGTCGTTGCCGACTTGGTCGCCAGCGACCGCGCCACCGCCACCGACCCCAAGGACTTGCCCAAGCAGCAAGCAGCGGTGGCGTTTTGGCTCAGCCGCAAGTACAGCGTTGCCCCCGAGCCTATCAGTGCCATCGTCTCCGAGGCTTATGACGCAGGCCAGCGCACCAAGCTTGACCCCATGTTGATTTTGGCCGTGGTGGCCGTTGAGTCAGGTTTTAACCCATTCGCCCAAAGCCACGTGGGTGCACAGGGCTTGATGCAAGTCATGACCCAAATCCACAGCGACAAGTACCAGAATTTTGGCGGCAAATTTGCCGCTTTTGACCCGCTGGCCAACCTGCGCGTGGGGGTCAAGGTGCTGCAAGACTGCATCCGCCTGGCTGGCTCCATTGAAGGCGGCCTGAAATACTATGTAGGCGCTGCCAACATGGAAGACGACGGTGGTTATGCAGCCAAGGTTTTGGCTGAATACGCGCGTCTGCAAGGTGTGGCGCAGGGGCGGCCTGTGCCGGCATTCACCCCTGCAGTCAATGCCAAACTGGCCCCTGCACCCATCGCCCCCGCTGCTGAAACCAGTGACAAAGCGGCGTTGGCGGATGACAAAACCGCCACCGTGGCGCTGTACTGAACCCGTCAGCTAAAATCTGCCGGGTACGCGACTGGCGATAGGCAGCACCCTGAACCCTCAGGGCATGCTGCTGAAGTGGGAACACCACGGGGGAGCGTGCCGCAAAGCCCGTCCGGGCTGCGCGATCAGCCGTTCGCCTGGGCAGCCCTGGACTCAAGCCACATATTTGCTGGCTTGAAGCACAGGCCCAATGTCTTATAGGACTGCCATGTTTAACCGCAACATTCTCATCGAGCAAACCGACCCCGAGCTGTTTGCCGCCATTCAAGCTGAAAACCAGCGCCAGCAAGACCACATCGAGCTCATCGCCAACGCCCGAACTTCCGCCAGCGTT
>JBGSRY010000533.1:0-6560 GCA_041737325.1 Rhodoferax sp.
GCCCGCTGTGGCCCGCGTGGCCAGCCATTGCGCCAGCGTCATCACGGCATGCACCGGTGGCACGCGGTTGCCGCCGCATTGCTCGCACGCCGCCACGGCCACGCTTTGCCAGTGGCTTTGTTTTTTGGCGGCACGCTCGCCCGTAAGGCGCAACACGCTGCGCTCGGTCATCAGGGGCTGGATGCTGGCCACGCCCAGTTCGGTGGCTTTTTCCACCAGCCAGTCCATGCGCTCGTTGGCCGGCATGCCCACGGCCAGATGCACGGCGCGTGCCGGTTCACGCTGCGTGAGCGTTCTGGCTCCGACGTGGACTTGCACACTGCTGCGCCCCATGTGGGTGACTTCGGCCGCAAATTCGCCCCACTGGCCACGGGCATCGGGCTGGCTGTCAAACAGGGTGATGGGGTCACCAGGCTGCAGGCGCAACACCTGCACATGGCGTGCCGGGCCGTCAGGCAAGTCCAGCAACGTGCCGGTGGTGAGGGCGGTGGGGCAGTAAAAACGGGGCATGGGTAGGCTGGGGTGGTGGGCCGGGGTAGTTTATGAGATTGAGCAAGGGATAATCCGGCCCCTATGGCACTGATTACCCTTCTTGACGCCCAGCTGGCTTTTGGGCACGTTCCCCTGCTTGACCACGCTGATTTTTCTCTTGAAACCCAGGAACGTGTGGGCCTGATCGGGCGCAACGGCGCGGGCAAGTCGTCCATGCTCAAAATTCTGGGCGGCCTGGACAAGCCCGACGACGGCGTGGTGCAAGTGCAGGGCAATATCCGCATTGCCTACGTGGCGCAAGAGCCGCAACTGGCTGTGGATGCTACTATTTTTGAAGCAGCTAGCGTAGGCATGGCAAGGGCTAGAGCCTTGATTGATGAATATTCCCAAGGTCATGGTGATCTGGATGCGATGCAAAGCGAGATCGAGTCGCTGGACGGCTGGAACTGGGAGCAGCGCGTGAACGAGACCCTGCACCGCCTGCACCTGGAGCCCGACGCGGTGGTGGGCACCCTGTCGGGGGGCAACAAAAAACGCGTGGCGCTGGCCCAAGCCCTGGTGGCCGCGCCGGATGTGCTGCTGCTGGACGAACCCACCAACCACCTTGACCTGGACAGCATTGAGTGGCTGGAAGGGCTGCTGTGCGAGTTCAAGGGCTCGATCATCACCGTCACCCACGACCGCTCGTTTCTGGACAACGTGGCGACCCGCATCGTCGAACTCGACCGGGGCAAACTGCTCAGCTACCCCGGCAACTTTGCAGCCTACCTGGTGCAAAAAGAAGAGCAATTGGCGCAAGAAGCCATCATCAACGCCCGCGCCGACAAGCTGCTGGCACAAGAAGAAGTGTGGATTCGCCGGGGTGTGGAAGCACGCCGCACCAAGGCGCAAGGGCGCATCAACCAGCTGGCGGTGCTGCGCGCCAACCGCGAGGCACGGCGTGAAACGCTGGGCAGCGTCAACATGGACGTGGCCAGTGGCGCGACCAGCGGCAAGCTGGTGGCTGAGTTGACGCATGTGTCCAAGAGTTTTGGCGACCGCAAGATCGTGCATGACTTCTCAAGCACCATCCTGCGCGGCGACAAGATCGGGCTGCTGGTCCCCAACGGTGCCGGCAAAACCACGCTGCTCAAACTCATTTTGGGCGAGCTCAAGGCCGACCCGGCCCCGGCCAACGCGCCCGCTCCCGAGCCCGGCCACAGCCCCTGGGGCACGGTGCGCCAGGGGGCCAACATCACCGTGGCTTACTTTGACCAGATGCGCAACGCGCTCGACCTGGATGCCACCCTGGAAGACTTCATCAGCCCCGGCAGTGAATGGATCGAGATTGGCAACCGCAAGCAACACGTCAAAAGCTACCTGGGCGACTTTTTGTTCAGCCCGGCGCGTGCCAATTCGCCGGTGCGGTCACTGTCCGGTGGCGAACGCAACCGCCTGCTGCTGGCGCGCCTGTTTGCCCGCCCGGCCAATGTGCTGGTGCTCGACGAGCCCACCAACGACCTCGACATTGACACCCTGGAGCTGCTGGAAGACCTGCTGCAAAGCTACGACGGCACGGTGTTTCTGGTCAGCCACGACCGCACTTTTCTGGACAACGTGGTCACCAGCACCATGGCGTACGAGGGCGACGCACGCTGGCGTGAATACGAAGGCGGCGTGACCGACTGGCTGACGCAAAGCCGGCGTGCTGCAGAGCTGGGGAAAAATAAGAGTCAAATAGGCCTCAAGCCCTCTAAAGAACTGGGCTATAAGCTACAAAAATCAGAGCAAATAACGGCCCCCGATGTGGCGTTGACCCAGGCCGCCGCCCTCAAGCCGCGCAAGCTCAGCTTCAAGGAGCAGCGCGAGCTCGACGGCCTGCCCGATCAGATTGCGGCGCTGGAGGCCGAGCAAAAGCAAGCCACGGACCTGCTGGCCGACGGCAGCCTGTACGCCGTGGACAACGCCCGGGCCCTTAAACTGGCCAGCCGCAGCGCGCAGATTGATGACGAATTAATGGCCGCGCTGGAGCGCTGGGAGACCCTGGGCGGCGCGTGATTTAATCCAGCCTATGCTAAAGAACTTGAGATGGGTCATTGTTTTGTGCTGCCTGAGCAGTGCCGCATGTGCCTTGGTGGTTCAGGCCGACACCACACTGTGGCAAGCGTTCTGGCAGCGTTACCAGCACGGCATTGAGCTCTCCGGCGTGCTGGTGGCCGCTGCGGTGGTGGCGGTGCTGGCGTATTTGTGGCGCAGCAACCGGTTGCTCAGCGAGCTCACCAACCTCAACCGCGAGGCGCAGACCTCGCTGGAATTGACGGCGGCGGTGTTCAACAGCCAGGTCGGGCTGATCGTGACCGATGAACATACCCGTATTCAACGCGCCAACCCGGCCATGATGGCGATGCTGGGCTACACCGAGCGGGAGCTGCAGCAGCAGTTCACCACGGTGTTGCGTGGTGAGGGCGTGCTGCACGGCACGATGCGCAGTGTCTGGCAAGAAGTTCAAACCGCCGGGCGCTGGCAAGGTGAGCTGCTGTGCCGCCACAAGGACGGGCTGGACGTGCCCTGCATGGTGACCATTGCCAAGGTGCAAAACGGAGCCATTGGCCTGCGCGGGTTTGTGGGTTCGTTCACCGACATTTCGGCGCAACAAAAAGCGCAGAACGAAATTCGCCAGCTGGCCTACTTTGACCCGCTGACCCAGTTGCCCAACCGGCGCATGTTCATGGAGGCGTTGCGCAACACCATGCGCCAGGCGCTGCGCAACGGTACGCTGGCCGGGGTGATGTTCATTGACCTGGACCACTTCAAGAACCTCAACGATGCGCATGGGCACACCGTGGGTGACCAGCTGCTGTGCCGCATGGCCGAGCGGCTGCAGCTGCTGATGGGGGCCAACGACATGATTGCGCGCCTGGGCGGTGATGAATTTGTGGTGATGCTGTCGCAGCTGGACACCAGCGAAGACCAGGCCATGGCGCAGGCCATGACCCGGGCCGAGCAGGTGCACCAGATGCTGCGCCAACCCTTTGAGCTGGAGACCCAGAACCACATTGGCCTGCATGCGATGACGCTGCGCTACACCTGCAGTGGCAGCATTGGGGTGGCCTTGTTTGGCTTGATGGATGAACCCCTGACCGAGGTGCTCAAGCGCGCCGATGTGGCCATGTACAAATCCAAGCAAGACGGGCGCAACCTGATTCGCCGCTACGACCCGGCGGCCCAGCAGGCCTTGATGGCACGCATGGTCATGAGCAATGAGCTCAACCTGGCGCTGCGCGACGGCCAGCTCAAACTGCTCTACCAGCTGCAGGTGGATGCACAAAACCAGGCGGTGGGCGCAGAGTGCCTGATGCGCTGGCATCACCCCCTGCGCGGTGTGGTGTCACCGGTAGAGTTCATCCCCTTGGCCGAAGAGTCGGGGGCGATTGTGGCCATGGGCGATTGGGCGGTGCAAAACGCTTGCGAGCTGTTGTCGCGCTGGGCCCAGGACGCAGCCCTGCGCCACATGACCTTGAGTGTCAACGTCAGTCCGCGACAATTTTCAGAGGCCGATTTTGTCGCCCGCATTTCGGCTATTCTGGCCCGCAGCGGGGCCAACCCGCGTTTGCTGCGGCTGGAGGTGACAGAAGGCATTGTGATGCAGGACACCCAGGAGGTGATCGCCAAAATGCGCCAGCTGTGTGAGCTGGGCCTGAGCTTTTCGATTGATGACTTTGGCACCGGTTATTCGTCGTTGTCGTACATCCAGTCGCTGCCGCTGGCTGAGCTCAAGATTGACAAGGCATTTGTCAACGACATTGCCACCGGTGACCGCGCCGAAGCCATCGTCAAAGCGATCGTTTCGCTGGGGCAAAGCATGGGCATCATCATCGTCTCGGAAGGGGTTGAAACCCAGGCCCAAAAAGACCGCTTGCTGACGCTGGGCAGCACCTTGTTGCAAGGCTATTTGATCAGCCGCCCGATTGAAGACGCGGCGCTGGAGAAGCTGGTGCGCTCGCACCACGGCATGGTGGTGCAGCCATCGTTGCTGGTGTAAGGCTTAGCGCCGGGCCAGCTCGGTCTGGGTCATCCAGTGGCGTAAATCCAGCCACATTTTGCGCATCTCGGCATCGGTTGGGGTACGCAAGGCACTGGGCAGCTCTACCGTGACCACCGGCATGGCCTGCTGGATGCCGCCGTAGTTGCCCAGTGAGCCCGGAAACACCCCCACCTGGTCCAGGTACAGCCGCCCGAGCCGGGTCGGCGGCAGCACCGGGCCGTCAAAGTCGAGCACGCCGTAGGGGGCGTGGATGCTGACGATGACATCGGGCTTGAAACTGGCCATTTGGTCAAATAAAAATTGCGACTCGGGCTCACTCAGTGGTGCTTTGCCGGGCCAGCGGCGTGGGTCTTTGCGGGTTAGTTTTTCCCAATAGTTTTTGGTCTCGCGTTGCCAGTTGGGGGTGGGAAAGTTGCGGTTCAAATCGACACCGTTGGCGTTCATGCGCCGCGCCGGCCGGTGCAGCAAACCATCCGGGTTCAGCACCGGAATGAAACGCCAGTGGGTGGCATCCGGTGTCGCTTGCGCCAGTTGCAGCCAATGCAGTGCCACCGAGGCGGATGAAAACTCGTCCCCATGCATGGCCGCTACCACCAGCACCCGCAGTTTGGGCGCAACGGCAGGCATGTCGCGCAGCAACAGCGCACGTCCTTGCACGCTGTGCGCGCCGCTGGCGGTTAAGCGGGCGTTGGTGCACAAGGCCCACGAGACGTTCGGAAGTTTTTTGTAAAAATCACCGCAAGCCCATGTTTGTAATGGGCATAATGCTATAAATAATAGAGCAACGAAGGGTTTGAACAAGGTCATTGGGCGCATGGTTTGATTTTAGTGAGGCCGTGCCCTCGTCATGCCATGGCCGCGGCCGCAGTGGGGGTGACGCGATATCGGGTAAATTGCTGCCCATGCCTTTGACCTCTGCCAGCGCCCGCGCACCCCATTTTTCCAGCTCCCAATTTCGCACCGCCCTGGGCATGTTTGCCACCGGGGTGACCATTGTCACCGCGCGCGCCAGCAACGGGCAACTGGTGGGCTTGACGGCCAGTTCGTTCAACTCGGTGTCGCTGGAGCCACCGCTGGTGCTGTGGAGCTTGTCGCAAGCCGCCACTTCCATGGCGGCTTTTCGCACCGGCAGCCATTACGCCATCAACATCCTGGGGGCCGACCAACAGGCGCTGGCGCAGCGTTTTGCCACGCGCGGGGTCGATCGGTTTGCCGACGTGGCATTTGTTGCAGGCGCTTGCGGCGCGCCGCTGCTGGCGGGTGCGGTGGCCACCTTTGAGTGCTTTAACCGCAGCCGCTATGTGGAAGGCGATCATGTGATTTTTGTCGGCGAAGTCGAGCATTGCAGCCTCCGCGCCGGGGCCTCCCCGCTGCTCTACCATGGTGGCAAGTTTTATACCGAACATCCGTTGTAAATGCTATTTATTTAATAGCTTAATTACCCTTATTATTAAAGGGCTACAGGCTGATTATCTTCAATGTTTTACAGGAGTCTGCCGTGTCGTCGCTGAAACTCTCCGAACTCATGGGGGCGCTGAGCCATGCGCTTGATATCACCGAGGGCCAACCCGAAGGCCACTGTGTACGCTGCTGCTGGATTGGCATGCACATTGGCCAGCGCGTGGGTTTGAATGCCGCCGATTTGTGGACGCTGTATTACACCCTGCTGCTCAAAGACCTGGGGTGTTCCAGCAACGCCGCGCGCATTTGCCAGCTGTATGTGGAAGACGATCTGGCCTTCAAGCGCGACTTCAAATGGGTGGACGGCAGCCTGCCGCAGGTGTTGCGCTTTGTGCTGCGCCACACCGGCCCGTCGGCTGGGTTGATGGATCGGCTCAAGGCGCTGGGTGGCATCATGAAACATGGCGACGAAGTCGCCCAGGAGTTGATCTTGACGCGCTGCACCCGTGGGGCCGACATTGCGCGCCAGCTGCGTTTTCCAGCGGCGGTGGCCGAGGGCATCCACGCGCTCGATGAGCACTGGAACGGCCAGGGCCGCCCCGACCATCTGGTGGGCGCGGCGATCCCGCTGAACGCGCGCATT
>JBGSRY010000566.1:0-2248 GCA_041737325.1 Rhodoferax sp.
AAACGACACCGCGTTCATCAACACGCACCCCACTTTGGATTTGATCAAAATACCCACGGCATCAGCATTGGGCGAGTTGTCATGGCGCGCCGGTTTGATTCTGGCTGCAATCAATTTTGTCATCATCGGGGTAGCCATTTCGAGCGTCAACCCCCGAGTCGGCAAAAGCATCAACCTGGTTTTTTCTCTGTTTACTTTTGTGATTTATTTCAACTTGCTCAACCTGGGGCAAAGCTGGATTGCTGCAGGAAAAATGCAGTTCACCCACTACATGCTTGCGTTACATGGTGGTGTGTTTGTACTGGCTGTTTTCTGGCTCGCCAAAGGGCACAACAACTGGCATTGGCAGCATGCGTTCAGTAACCACCAGACGCAACTACACGCGCAAAAAGTTCAGTCATGAAAACCCTGCGTCGTCTGATTTTCAGTGAGGTCATCCGCTCTGTCGGGTTTGTCACCCTGGGCTTTCTTGCGCTGTTTTTCTTTTTTGATTTTGTAGAAGAAGTCCAATCTGTCAGCCGTCATGCTGCGACAGGTTACCGCCTGGTGCATGCTGTTGCCTATGTGTCGCTGATGATCCCCAGCCATCTGTACGAATTGCTTCCGATTGCGGTACTTATCGGCACTATTTTTGTCATGTCACGTCTGGCACAAAGTTCTGAATACACCATTTTGCGAACCAGTGGACTTGACCCTTGGCGTGCCCTGAAAACGCTGCTGGTTTTGGGCTCTGGCTTCGTCGTACTGACGTTTGCCATTGGTGATTATGTTTCGCCCATCGCCGACCGAACCGCGCAGCTCCTCAAGGCGCGCTACACCGGACGCATCACCTTGGGGCAAACCGGTGCTTGGCTCAAAGAAAAGCAGCTGTACAGCCAATTTGCGGTGAATGTCGGTGAACTCTCCGCCGATGGCCACTTGCGCAGCATCCGAATTTTTGAGTTCGGCAACCGAGGCTTGCTCATATCGATGACACAGGCCGAGATGGCTACGCTAGAAGAAGATGATGCATGGAATCTGCAACAGGTACATCGCACCGACTTTGCACAACAAAACACCAATGTGGGACAAATTGAGCGTACGCAATTGACCAGTCTGCGTTGGCCGAATCGGATCAGCGCAGAGATGGTGTCTGCCGCCCTGCTCAAACCCGAGCGCATGGGCACGCTCGATTTGTTTCAGTACATCCAGCATCTTCAAAATAATGCACAAACTGCACAGCGCTATGAAATTGAATTTTGGAAAAAAGTTTTTTACCCCATCAGCTGTCTTGTCATGGTAGTACTGGCACTGCCTTTTGCTTATTTGCACTTTCGCACTGGCAGCATCACCAGCTATGTGTTTGGTGGTGTCATGGCCGGAATCAGTTTCTTTTTGTTGAACAATGTCTTTGGATATATTGGCAATTTACAAAACTGGTTGCCATGGTTCACGGCAGCGTTACCGGGCTTGATTTACTCCATCATGTCACTCACCGCTTTTGGCTGGTTGGTTCTGCGTCGATAGCCTGCCCATTTGAAACAAAACAAACTTTTCAATCACCATGCACGCCACTGTTCTTTTTGCGCACGGCTCCCGCGACCCGGCTTGGCGACTGCCGCTTGACCGTGTGGCTGCACACATGCGAACCATCGCGCCAGAACACTTGGTCCGTTGTGCATTCCTGGAACTCACAGAGCCCAATCTATCCGTTGTCACCCAAGAACTGCTAGCTCTGCACGTCACGCACATCCGCATCGTGCCCATGTTTCTGGGCATTGGACGACATGCACGTGAAGACTTGCCAGCCCTGGTTCATGAACTGCAACGACTCTATCCTGAGACCAGGTTTGAACTGCGCCCTTCAATTGGCGAAGATGCACGTGTCATCGAGTTACTTGCACGCTTGTCACTGCCAACTTGAAAACCGAACCATTGAATTCCCCACCCCATTCGATATGAACCTACATCAATTCCGATTTGTGCAAGAAGCGGTTCGCCGCGACCTCAACCTGACTGAAGCCGCCAAAGCGCTTCATACCTCACAACCTGGCGTATCCAAAGCCATCATTGAACTCGAGGAAGAACTGGGCATTGAGATATTTGCGCGGCATGGAAAGCGCCTCAAACGAATCACCGAGCCCGGTCAGCAGGTACTTAAATGCATAGACCTGATCATGCGCGAGGTCAGCAACCTCAAACGCATTGGTGACCAGTTCAGTGCCCAGGACAGCGGCACACTGTCCATCGCCACCACCCACACCCAGGC
>JBGSRY010000575.1:0-3890 GCA_041737325.1 Rhodoferax sp.
GCCGTGCTGCGCGGCGGCTGGTTCCACTACACCCCCAGCCTCACGCACCCGGCCGAGTTGCGGCTGACGCGCTCTGAATTCACGCCAGACTACGACTGGTGCGTCCAGGGGCAATGTCAATTAATGTCAATATTGATAGCTAGTAACCGAGGTATCACAAGGGCTACAGCCTGTTTTCATCCATAAAATAGCCTGCCCATTAACCCCACAAATCCAGCGGCGGGTCGGTCACCACGGCGCGCAAGATGTCTGAGCGCGACACAAAACCGCACACCTGGCCCTGCTCATCCACCACCGGCAAGCCCGGCAAACCGGTGTCAAGCAACACCCGCGCCACGTGACGAATGTCGCTGTCTGGCGCGGGACTGGGCACTGGTGTCCACATGATGCTCTGGACGTTTTGCAGCAGCAGCGCACGCCAGGCCAGCGCGTGGCTGTCGGGGTCGGGCAGGCGCTCGGGCTTGAGCAGATCGGCCCGCGTCAACAAACCCACCAAGTGGCCCGCAGCGTCGACCACCGGCGCTTGTCCAATGCCTTTGTGGGCCAACAACTGCCAGGCCTGCAACACCGTAGCGGTGTCGGGCAGGGTGACGGGCTGGGTGTTCATCAGATCGGCCACGCGGGTGAGTGGGCGGCGTTGCTGTGGGCCTTGCTGCGCCTGGGTATAGGCATCTAACGCGGCCGGATGCTTCAAACCACTGGGCAAGTTGCCATACGCCTCTTCAGCCACGTCACGGCCATCACGCGCCACCGGCAACAGGGCGCGGGTACGGGCCAGCGCCCCAACACCACCGACCTGGCGCAACTGCTCCAGGTTGCCGCGAAACAGTTGGCCGGACGTGCCGTAGATGGAAAACATAAGGCGTGCTCCTTGGCAAGTGACACGGGATGCACCACGCGGGTGATCCTGGCAACTATAGCGCCGCCCGTGGCTCAGGGCGACGGCGGCAAAAACAGGGTTTGCAAGTCGTTCAAAAAATCAAACCCACGGCTGCTGGGCTGCACCTGCGTGCCCACACGCTCCAGCAGACCTTGCTGCTGCGCCTGATCGAGCCCGGCTTGCAGGGCCGACAGCGGCATGCCGGTGCGCTCGGCAAACAGGCTCAGGTCAAAGCCGCCCGCCAGGCGCAGCGCATTGAGCATGAATTCAAACGGCAACTCGCTGCGTTTCACCTCAAATTCTTGCGCCACACAGGGCCCAAGCAACGCCTGCGCCAGGTAGCGCGCCGGGTCGCGCAGGCGCACCTGGCGCAGCACCCGGTGGGCAAAACTGAGCTTGCTGTGCGCGCCCGCACCAATGCCCAGGTAATCGCCAAACTGCCAGTAGTTCAGGTTGTGCTGGCACGCATGCCCAGCTTGCGCAAAGGCCGACACCTCATAGCGACCCAGCCCGGCCGGGCGTGTCACGTCGGTGATCAAATCCAGCATGTCGGCGGCCAGGTCGTCGTCCACCGGCGCAGGCGGATGCTTGGCAAAGTAGGTGTTGGGCTCGATGGTGAGGTGGTAGATGGACAGGTGCGGTGGTTTGAAGCTCAACGCAGTCGCGAGGTCTGTGCGCAAATCGGCCAGCGTCTGGCCCGGCAGCGCGTACATCAAGTCCAGGTTAAACGTATCAAAAACAGTAGCAGCTTCTGCAAGTGCATCAAGGGCTTGAGTTTGATTATGTACACGACCCAGGGTGCGCAAAAAGTCATCATTGAAGCTCTGTACCCCAACCGACAAACGCGTCACACCGGCGGCACGAAAAGCTTTGAAGCGGTCTTTCTCAAACGTGCCGGGATTGGCCTCCAGCGTGATTTCGGCGTTGGCCGCCAGCTTGACACGCGCCCGGATGCCGCCAAGCAACTGGTCAATGGCCTGCGGTGAAAACAGGCTGGGCGTGCCGCCACCAATGAAGACGGTCTGCACACTGCGGCCCCAGATCAGCGGCAAGGCCGATTCCAGGTCGACCAGCAGCGCATTCAGGTACGCCTGCTCGGGCAGGTCGGCGGCGCGCAGCTCATGCGAGTTGAAGTCGCAGTAGGGGCATTTTTTCAGGCACCAGGGCAGGTGCACATACAGCGACAGCGGCGGCAGGGTTTGAAACTGCAAGGTGCCCGGGCGCATGTAGTGCTGGATGTCGCGGGGCTGGGCAGGTTCGTCAGTTGTGGGGGGGGCAGGCTGGATAGGAATCATGGCTTGGGTGGCGGGGGTCAAAGGGTGCAAGGTTAAGGTCAATGTGATATCAATGGGTGTGATTGTGGGTTGCCCTTGTGCCCGTTACGCGAAGGTGCTGACGCGCCAGCATAGTGCAGATTCGTGCGAATGCAGCGGGAGGCAAGGGCGGTCGTGAAAGGCAACACGGGCGGCCTGGCCGGTGGCCCGTTTCGGCCTTTTACCGTCTCTGACAAAGATCAGGCCGTTGATGTGACACCTGCACAGCGCAAAGTGTGAACTGACACCGGGTTGCAAATGCCCGTGCCATCGAATGAAAAATCACACCCAGTACTGGTAAACCTTCGCGGTGCTGAGGCTATAGTGCATCTACCGAAGGCGCTCGCAACTGATCCAGCAGGCGGGTAGATCGCAGGGGTGGAGTGCCGGGCTTCATGGACATTTGCACTTGGATATTTTTTCCCTTGTACTGGCTTGTTAGCAAGACTGCAAGCCACTTTCAGGAGAATTTTGTGACCAGATTAATACGCAGCAGCCAGAATAATTTGTACGTCTTGCCGTGTACATTACGGTAGGTCGCATGGTCGCCACCTCCCTCTCTCGGAACCATTGCATCTACTGCGGTGGACCCGCTGGGACGCGCAACCATGTTCCGCCGAAACTCCTATTGAAGCGTCCATTCCCATCGAACCTGCGCACAGTGCCGAGTTGCGAGCGCTGCAACCACGGGGCGTCCCTCGACGAGCAGTACTTCCTCGCACTTATCGGGCACGTCTCGCCATCACCCACCATCACCGCGAAACTCGAACCAGGTGGCGTTCTCGATCGGGCGCTGAGTCGCTCGCCTGCGCTTGAAGAGCGTCTGCTCCAGGCACTCGGAGTAGACGAGGAAACCGGAGCACCGTTCATTCGTCCCGAGATTGCCCGCGTCGACAACGTCGTCAAGAACGATAGAAGTCAAGCAAGTTGTCGCAAAAAGTTGTCAAGCTGAAGTTTATTTTTTCGGCTGTTTGGGCTCCTTGAATTGCGGCTTGTCAGGATTGAGGTGAACCTCGGTGATGCGGCTCCAATCGCGCGTTTTTCCTGACCAGCGGTTGGGATTCTTTTGGCAAGCCTGTTCGTACAGCGCAGCACGTTTTTGCAGCAACAGCACATCCTGCCCCAAATGACGTTGCTCTGGGGTGACAAACTTGATGCCGCTATGGCGATGTTCTTGGTTGTACCAGTCCACCAAGCCATTGGCCCACTGACGCGCCTGCTCAATCGACGCGAACGGCTTGACTGGCATCAGTGGGCGGTATTTGAGCGTACCAAACAGCGACTCTGAATACGGGTTATCGTTACTCACCGCTGGACGGCTGCGTGAGGCGATGACACCGAGTTCGTGCATCATTGCCAGCATCGTCTGCCCCTTCATGGGTGCACCGTTATCCGAATGCAGGTGAACCTGGCCTGGGTCAATGCCATGGCGCTGACAAATATCCTTGAGCAAGGGGGCTGCCAGATCGGCGCTCTCACTCTCAAACACCTGCGCGCCCACAATGAAGCGGCTAAAAATGTCAACAAACACGTACAGGTAAAAGTACTGCCCCTTCACGCTTGTAGGTAAATACGTGATGTCCTACGTATAGATCTGGTTGACCACGGTAGCCTTGAGCGCCAGCGGCTTGTGACGCCTGTGGGGCGCACGGGTGGCACGCCGGTGGGTGTTCTGGTGCTGGCAACGCAGCAGCCGC
>JBGSRY010000074.1:0-1974 GCA_041737325.1 Rhodoferax sp.
GGGCGCATCCAGCAGCAGGTAATTGCCCTCGGTGATGACCAATGGGGTGTGGGGCTGTATGGCAATCGCCCCGGCAATGGCTTCTTCCATCTCGCGGCGAAATTCGGGTGCATAAACCACGGCATCACCCGGCTGCTGTGCCTTGATGCGCTGCAGCAGACTGCTGTAGCCTGCGGCATCAAAGGTGTCGGGCGCACCTTTGCGTGCGTGGCGATCCAGACGATGCAGCTCGCTGTTGGCCAGATGAAAACCGTCCATCGGCACCACTTGCACGGCAGCGCCAAACTGCGCCAGCAACGCACCAGCCAGGGTGGATTTGCCCGCGCCAGGTGCGGCCACCAGCCCCAAAATGCGGCGGCTACCCGTGGCAAGCAGTTGTTCAATGCGGCGCAGACAGACCTCAGGCAAGACGATTGACACGTTGTTGATCATGCTGAATTGCTTTTAATTTAATAGCTGCATTGTCATGTTATGCAAGGGCTACAGGTCTTTTTTGTATAAAGTTTTTTCAGGCTGCAAACGTCAAGGCCACCGCCTCCATGCGCGCCACGACCGCAGCACGCGTGGGCGGCACACAACCGCGCTGCATCACACACAAACTGGCACTGGCAATGGCGCTGGCCAGCAGGCTGTGGGCCACATCGCTCGGGACGGCCTGGTTACCCCAATCTGCGGGCAGCTGGTGCTGCAGCATCGCCACCACCAACCCGGCCAGAAAACAGTCGCCCGCGCCGACCGTGTCCTGCACCGCTACCGGCACAGACTCACAGGCTTGGTACGTAGCCCCCAAACGCGTCAACAGCGCCGCGCCTTTGGACCCCAATGTGAGAGCCAACACGCTGGCGCGGCTGTTTTGCAACACCTGTCGTGCCTGTGTCAGCGCATCGGTGCCGGGCACATCCAGGCACGCCAGGTCTTCGTCACTGGCCTTGATCACATCCGCGTACTGCAACGCGGTGCGCACATGGCTGCGGTACAAGTCCAGATTGGGCATGACTGAAGGGCGCAAATTGGCATCGATCACCACCGTGCGACCGGCTTGACGCTGCGCCGCCAGCCACGGCAAATAGGTATCCGCATCATCGGGTGACAGCGCCAGCGCACCGGTGCAAACCAAGCGCAAATCCTCTTGCACCTGGCAGGCCTGCGTGAGTGCAGCGGCACTGGTGGCACGGTCGGCCACGCCCTGGCGATAAAACGCGTAACCGGGGTGGCCCTGGGCATCCAGGTTCACCACCGCCAGGGAGGTCACCTCAAGCACCGGTTCTGGCCGCGCCAGCTGCACGCCGTCTTGCACCAGCATGGCCGCCAGATGCCTGCCAAAACGATCACGTGACAAAGGGTTAAGGTACAGCGTGCCCACCCCTTGGCGCGCCAGCGCCCGCGTCAGGTTGTACACCGCGCCTCCCAGACAAGGCTCAAAACGCCCATCAGCATGGGCAATGAAATCAATCAGGGCTTCACCGGCTGTGGCCACTTGCAGGCTCGAATTTATTTTCATGGTATTAGGGTTTTCCATAACTAAAACAACTTGATTTAGTAACTATTCTGCCACTATAGTTCAGTCACGCCGAACCCACAAGCGTAATTTCCCACAGGTCAGCCACCCGTGCCGACCACCAAGCCAAACCACCACCCGTCAAGGGTCAACACCAACGAGGAGTATCGAAATGAAATTGTCCACCACCCTGATTCTGAGCAGCCTGACCCTGGCCATGGGCAGCGCTTGTGCTGCTGATGCACCGGTCATCGGCCTGATTACCAAAACCGAAACCAACCCCTTCTTCGTCAAGATGAAGGAAGGCGCACAAGCCGAGGCCAAAAAGGCCGGGGCCAAGCTGATGACCGCCACAGGCAAAAAAGACGGTGATACCGCCAGCCAAATTACGGCGCTGGAAAACATGGCCGCAGCCGGTGCCAAGACCATTCTGATCACCTCCACGGGCGATGCCATCATCCCGACCGTGAAAAAAG
>JBGSRY010000604.1:0-4395 GCA_041737325.1 Rhodoferax sp.
ATGGTCAGGGCGGCGTATTCGTCCGGGGCCAGACCAAGCTCCGTGCGGCCATGCAGGCAGATGCTGTAGAGCAGCTGGGTTTCATCCGCAGGCATCAGCGCGGCCAGTTGGGCGATGTCGGCGGCCTCCGGGTCGGCATCGTCGCCAGGCGCATCGGGCACCGCCTGCAACACCGCCATGCGCTGCAGCACCGCGCTCATTTCTTCCAGGGTCGAGGCGGCACTCAGGCCATGGGTACGCAAGGCCTCCGAGGTTTCCACCACGGTTTTGCCGTCGCCCTGGGCCAGTGCTTGCAGCAGCCTGAACACATACGAGCGGTCCACACTGCCCAGCATCTGGCGCACCGTGGCTTCTTCCAGCACGCCAGAGCCAAAGGCGATGGCCTGGTCGGTCAGACTCAAGGCATCGCGCATCGAGCCGCGCGCGGCCCGCGCCAGCAAGCGCAACGATGGCAAGTCTGCCGTGACGTGCTCGGTGCTCAACACCTGTTGCAAATGCGCACGAATGGTGTCTGGGGCCATGGGGCGCAGGTTGAACTGCAGGCAGCGGCTGAGCACTGTCACCGGCACTTTTTGCGGGTCGGTGGTGGCCAGCACAAATTTCAAATACGCAGGCGGTTCTTCCAACGTTTTCAGCATGGCATTGAACGCCGTGTTGGTGAGCATGTGCACTTCGTCGATCATGAACACCTTGAAGCGCCCCTGCACCGGCTTGTACACCGCCTGTTCCAGCAAAGCCTGGACTTCGTCCACACCACGGTTGGAAGCCGCGTCCAATTCGGTGTAATCGACAAAACGGCCGCTATCAATATCGGTGCAGGCCTGGCAGACTCCGCAAGGGGTTGCGGTGATGCCGCCCTGCCCGTCTAGGCCCTGGCAATTGAGCGACTTGGCCAAAATGCGCGACACTGTGGTTTTGCCCACGCCACGCGTACCGGTGAACAGGTAGGCATGGTGCAGGCGCTGGGTGGTCAGGGCGTTGGTCAGGGCTTGCACCACATGGTCTTGCCCCACCATTTCAGTGAAATTGCGGGGACGGTATTTGCGGGCAAGCACAAGGTAAGACATAGCGACGGATTCTAAGGGGCACGGCTTCAAAGCCGTCCGCCTGCCCTTACAATGGATAGCGACGGGCCTTCCCACATGGTGAAGCGGCCAACCGGGTCAGGTGGGGAACCAAGCAGCCCTAACTGTGGAGCCAGTGCTGGGGTCAAGGCTCGTCACCTTCTTTGATGTGTCTGCCATTGAGGTCCATCTGCATTGAAGTTCAACATCTTCCTGTCATGGTGCTTGGGCTGGATGGTTATCACCGGCGCTTTGGCGCAAACCCCGAGCCAGCGGTCAACCGCCGCCACTTTCCCGGTCTTGACGCTGTCAGCATCACCCCCCGATCGACTTGAAATTGGCACGCGCATGGGGGTGCTCACCGATGCCACGCGCACCCTCACGCTGGCGCAAGTGCTGGCAGCAGATCAAGGCTGGCAAGCGATCACACAAGCGGCCCCCAACTTTGGTTTCACCCACGACGCGCACTGGTTCCGCTTCCAGCTCGACAACCCAACCGGACAGGCTTTAACACGCTTCATAGAACTGCCCATTCCGTTTCTCAACAGCGTCAGCCTGTACCACTTTGGTCAGGGGCAACTGATCACCCAACACGACCTGGGCAACGCCAAGCCTTTTGCCCAGCGGCCGGTGCGACACCAGAACTTTGTCATGCCCGTGACGCTGGCCCCTGGCCTGAACCCGATTTACCTGCGGCTGGCCTCATCGGGCACCATCGAAGCCACGCTGCGCGTCTGGAACCCGGTCTATTTTCAAGCGCGCAACAGCGACGAAAAATTGCTGCAGGGACTGGTGGTGGGCATCTTGCTGATCATGGTGATTTACAACCTGTTCGTTTTTTTCTTCACGGGCGACATCAACTATTTTTACTACGTTGGCTTTGTGGCCAGCTACTTGCTGTTTCACCTCACACTCACCGGCTACACCTTTGCCTATGTGTGGCCGCAGGCACTGCAGTGGAACAGCTATGCCATTTCTACCTTTATCGCCAGCTCAGCACTGTTCACCTGCCTGTTCACCGAACATTTCTTGAAATTGGAGAGTTTTTCAAAAACCGCGTTTTACCTGGTACGTGGCTTGGCACTGTGCAGTGCCCTTTTGCTGCTGCTGACCTTTTGGCTGCCCTACAACATCACGGTGCGTGTTGGGGCCGCCATGACCATGCCGATCGCCATCACGGCCTTGGTGCTGGGTTACTGGCGGTGGTGGCGTGGGGCCAAATTTGCCCGTTTTTATTGCCTGGCGTGGACGGCCATGCTGGCCAGCCTGATGCTGTTGAATGCAGGCAAGTTCGGGCTGATCCCGACTTCGGTCTGGACTGAAAACGCCTCCGAGCTGGGTGCCGTGCTGCTGGTGGTGCTGCTGTCACTGACGCTGGCTGACCGCATCAACCACGACCGCACCCTGCGCCTGAATGCGCAAAACCGTGCGCTGGAACACGAGCGACACGCCCGCGCCTCACAGTTGGCCTTGATCAAGGCTCAAGAAGCCGCCAACCATGAGCTGGAGCAACGCGTGCAAGCCCGCACCATGGATTTGAACCAGACCCTGCGCGAGCTCAAGGTGGCCAATGACCGGCTGCAACAACTCTCCACCACCGACGGCCTGACGCAAATCAGCAACCGGGCTTTTTTTGACCAGTCGCTGGTAACCGAACACCAACGTGCTAGCCGCTTGCGGGTTCCCCTGACCCTGATCATGTTTGACATTGACCATTTCAAACACATCAACGACACCCAGGGCCACCCGGCTGGCGATGCCTGCCTGCGCGCACTGGCCGGGTTGATGCGCAGCAAAATCCAGCGTGCCACGGATGTGCTGGCACGCTATGGCGGTGAAGAATTTGTGGTGCTGCTGTTTGACACCCCACTGGCGCAGGCGCTTGACATGGCAGAGGGTTTTCGTGTCGCCATCGCACAACTCAGCGTTGACTTCAACCACACCGTGATCCATTTCACGGCCAGCCTGGGGGTGGCCAGCGTGGTGCCTGGCAACACCGACAACCCGCAACACTTGCTGGCAGCGGCCGACAAGGCGTTGTACCAGGCCAAGCAGGATGGCCGCAACTGTGTGCGTGCGGCGGGCTGAAACCGCAGTGCGTTACGCGGCCAGCAAAAAATTCACCACGGCCTGCACCTGATCGTCGGCCACAAAAGTCGGCGCGTGGCCGACACCGGCAAATTCAATCAAATGCGCATGGGGTCCGCGCTGCGTCATGGCCTGGGCCGTCTGACGTGACAGCAAGTCAGACTCGGCCCCGCGAATCAGCAGCGTTTGCGCGCGGATTTGGTCGTAAGCCTGCCACAGCAACGCCTCACCCTGTGCAGCAGTCTCTGCCGTGACCGCTTTGAACGGCTCAGCCAGCGCCGGGTCGTAGCGCAGCGTGAAGCGGCCACTGCCGTCGGCCAAGGGTTTGATTTGCGGCCGCGTCAGGGCCAGCCACTGCGCCGGGGTATGCGGGCCAAAGCTGCTGGCAATGGCCCACAGTGCATCGGCAGCTTGCTGTTCGGTGTCAAACACGCCGACCCGCCCCAGGTATTGACCAATGCGTTGCAGGGCTTGCCATTCAATCACGGGGCCGACATCGTTCAAAACAAATCGGCGCACTTTGGCGAACGCCGGGGCATCCGGGAAACCAGCCACCACCATGCCAATCAAGCCACCCATGCTGGTACCCAGCCAGTCCAACGTGACCGGTTTCAGTTGCGCCAACAGCGTCAGCATGTCAGCGGCATAGTTGGGAATCTGGTACGCCTGCGGGTCTTGCAGCCAGTCGCTGCGCCCACGCCCTGCCACATCAGGACAAATCACCTGCAGGGTGTCACCCGCCTGGGCACACAGCGCGCGTGCCAGCGTGTCAAAGTCACGCCCCTGCCGCGTCAGGCCATGCACGCACAACACCACATGCCCTGCCAGAGGGTTGCCCCATTGCCAATAGGCCATGCGGTGACCGCCCTGGGCATCAGGACAAACAATGAATTCAAGCGTCGGTTCAAGCATGGTAAAGGACCATCAAAGGGGAGACTGGATAATGCCACGGTGGCATGTGCCAGGGCATCCGTCAGGCACATGGCAGCATCCTAATTCAAACTTACGCAACCTAAGGTCGCAGCCGCGCCTCAACCATTTCAAAAGGAAACCCCCCATGCTTAAAGGTAAAACAGCACTTGTCACCGGCTCCACCAGCGGTATTGGTCTTGGCATTGCCAAGGCACTTGCGGCGCAAGGGGCCAACATCGTGATGAACGGTTTTGGCGATGTCGAAGGCCCCCAGGCTGAAGTGGCGGCACTCGGTGTCAAAGTGGCCTACCACGGAGCCGACATGAGCAAA
>JBGSRY010000012.1:0-3119 GCA_041737325.1 Rhodoferax sp.
CCAAGCTGGAGCGCGCTTTTGCGCAAGCCAGCGGGCTGATTGCAAGCGCGCTCAGCGCAGCACCCGGTGGTAGCCCCGCAGCACCAGCGACGTGCATTTGAGCGGCGCATTGCGCAGCGAGGCGGGCAACCACTGCGGTGCGCCCAAGGCAAACCGGGTTGCCCAGCGCGTGACCGGGCGCAGCCATTGGGTGGCGCGTACAAAACGTTGTTGTGGGTTCATAGGAAGCGCATTGTCACAAAAATGTGATGCACCCACCATTGCGGATGTTTTTGGGGTCTCTCCCTTGTATGGAAAGGCTCTACAGCTATCAAAATAATAACTTTTTTGCGCCGCTGATATGGGCGCTTGTCATGGCTTGGCTTGCCATTGCAGCCACGTTGGTTGAACGGGATGCCATGAATCTGTTAAATTCTGACCATTCAGATCAGATTTTTGGAGAACCCATGCAAACCTGGCAAATGCAAAACGCAAAAGCACATTTTTCTGACCTGGTCAGAAGCGCCAAACAAGACGGCCCGCAAGACATTACCGTGCACGGCAAATCGGTGGCGGTGGTGGTGTCGCGCGAGCTGTTTGACCGGCTCAGTGGCAACGACCAGTCGCTGGTGGCGTTCATGCAGCGGTCGCCACTGTATGGGTGTGACGACATCGTGTTCGAGCGGGATCAAAGCCTGCCACGCGAAATCGCGTTATGAGCTACCTGATTGACACCAACGCGATCTCGGAACTGCGGCGCAAGCAGCCCGATGCCAACGTGGTGGCCTGGTTTGCGCGTTGCGCGCCCCAGTCGCTCTTCTTGAGCGTTTTGACGTTGGGCGAAATCCGAAAAGGCATTGAGCGGCTAGAAGACACGAAACGCCGCCAGATTTTGGTGGAGTGGCTGCGTGTGGAACTGCCAACGTTTTTTTTGGGCCGCGTGCTCAACGTTGATGCGTCAGTGGCCGACCGCTGGGGCCGTTTGCAAAACGATGCAGGCCGCCCCCTGCCCGCCATTGACGGCCTGCTGGCAGCCACTGCCTTGCAGCACGACCTGACGCTGGTCACGCGCAACGTCAAAGATTTCAAGGACTTGAACCTGCGCCTGGTCAACCCGTGGGAGGGGTGAGGCAGAGGGTGGCTACCGTTGACACGCCAGACATCTCTTTACCAGTGCTTGCGCATTGCCACGTCGATCGTCGTGAAAAGACCCGTTGGAGCCGGTCACGACACGCAGCTTATGGGTTGCCCGATTCGAGTCCAGTGATGTTGTTGGGGTGTCGCAGCACTTGATGGCAGCTTTTGATCAACAGCCTGGTATCTATAGCAATATGTGCTACAGTTTTGCCCCATGACGGATCAAAAACGCGTTTTCAAGACAAAGACCTTTGACCGCTGGGCCAAGAAATTACTGGGTGACGACGTATTGTGCCGGGCTGCACGAGAGATAGAGCAAGGCTTGTTTGAGGCAGACTTGGGTGGCGGTATTTGCAAAAAACGGGTCGCCATGCCAGGGATGGGAAAAAGTGGGGGCACAAGAACATTGGTCGCCAAACAACATGCGGCGGCAATTTTCTTTTTGCTCGGCAGAGAAAAGAGCTCACCGGGCACCGACTTCTCGGATGCGGCTGTCGAAGCGGTCAAACTTGTCGGCGCCAATTTGCAAGTTCAATCCCTGTCAAAAATTGATGAAATGAAATTTGACGGATTCTTAAAGGAGATATGCCATGTCCAAAAAAACCAGTGAAGAAGCGCGCATGCTCCAGGAACTGCTGGATACAGCGGCAGACATGAGCAGCTACGGTGTCATGTCTAAAACAGACATGGCGCGCATTCGGGCGCTTTGCGAAGTGCCCCCGGCCTACACACCAGAGCGCGTGATGGCCATCCGCACAACAATTGTGAAAGCCAGCCAAGCGGTTTTCGCAACGATGCTCAATGTGAGCGTATCGACAGTGCAGAAGTGGGAGTCGCCCGCTGCCAACAAGCGCCCCAGCGGAACCTCGGCAAAGTTATTGCAAATGGTTGAGGCCAAAGGAGTCGAGGCACTTTTGGTTTAGCTGTAACGGGCTCGGGAAACAGCGCCTGCCCGAATTGATTGTCCGGCGTAGACCCTTTGCTCACATAGAGTTTGCCGAACCTCCTTCTACACAGCCGACATAGGCATTAGCACCCGATGGTCGGCACTATGTTTTAGATTTCAATGATCGTTGCACCCGAAGTCGACCAAATTCAGTGGTTGGACGACCTCTGATAAGCTCGCCTTCGCCAGTATGGCGCAAGCATGCAATCGGTTTTCTCGACGTGCCGAACATGTGCTTTACCCCAACATAAAACCAAATGCTTACACCTGTATACATTTCTGACCGTCCTGCCGACTGCGACACTCTGGGACGGAGTCATTTCGCAAAATCGCTGGCTCACTCCCTCTTGTTTGTAAACGCGGGTGATGGACTCGTAGTCGGCATTGAGGGGAGTTGGGGAACTGGTAAGAGCACGGTAATCGGATTCGTAAAAAAACAGTTGTCGGAGGGTGACGATACCGCTGTCTTGACGCCAATCATTGTGGATTTCAATCCATGGCTGGTTAGCAATACGGGTGCGCTTGTCGAGGCGTTAATCACGCAGATTGCGGCATCAATTCACCTGGATACCAAGTCTCCAGAGAAAAGCATCAAGGCTGGACAGAAACTGTTTGGTTATGTTGGTCTGCTCAAGCATTTGAAGTATCTCAAGTACATTCCTGGTGCCAGCTTGGTGGGAAATATCGCGGAAGTTACCGCGCAGATGGCCGATACCGTTGGCGACGGTGCAAAAGCCGCGCAGGAAGCGCTGGCAGAGATGGAAAAAACCCTGCCAGCCTTTGATTTGGCAAGAAGGAAGGCAGAAGTAGTAGAGGCTTTGCGCGAACTAGTAGTTCGTTCCATCAATAGCATTACAAAATAGCGGATAATGACCATGATCTTTTTGCAACTCTTGACGGAGGTGATCATGGCCAGAAAGTCGAAGCGAGCGGCATTGTTGTTGGCGAGTGAACAACGGACGATGCTCACGGAGCTTGCAGGATCGCGAACTGCTCCGATACGTGAAGTCGAGCGCGCAAAAATTTTGGTGGGCTACGCAGATGGTTCTTCGATCAG
>JBGSRY010000015.1:0-4344 GCA_041737325.1 Rhodoferax sp.
TAAGTTGCACGGCATCAGGCAGCACTTCCAGCTTGGCCCAGATGCCGATGCGCCGGTCGCTGCTTTTCTTGTCTAGCTGGCGCAGCCAACTTGCATCGCGGTTGCGGTTGACTTCAACCCCTTTGCGCAGGTCTTTCAAGCCCTCAATCGGGTCTTTGGGGAACACCTGCCAGCTGCCTTTTTTGGCGCTGATGAGTTCGGCACGGTTGATGGCCAAGCCCACCAGCTCTTTTTGCAGGTCGTAGTAACACAGGCCGTCGCCGTTGTGCAGCTCGGTGGTTTTGTGGCTGAGTTCCAGCTCGACCCAGTTGGGGCCGACCACGGTCACGTAGCCAATTGGCAGGCCTGGGTTTTTGGGGGTGTCAAAGGCCCCAATGCTGTCCTGGCGGCCTTGCACAAAGTAGTCGGTGAACTCGCGGTTGAAGTTCTGGTTGGGGTCGGGCGTGAAGGTGAAGGTGGTCTGGCCGCTGCTGGCGCGTGCCAGCGGGTTGCCCGAGTGCTGGCGGGCTTCGATCACCTTGTCGAGCAGCTTGCGGTAATGGGCGGTGATGTTTTTCACGTAGGCCATGTCTTTGTAGCGGCCTTCGATTTTGAAGCTGCGCACCTCGGCATCAATCAAATCGGCGATGTTGTCGCTCTGGTTGTTGTCTTTCATGCTCAACACATGTTTGTCATGCGCCACAAAGCGGCCTGCTGAGTCAATCACCTGGTAGGGCAGGCGGCAGGCCTGGCTGCATTCGCCGCGGTTGGCGCTGCGCCCGGTGTGCGCGGCGCTGATGTAGCACTGGCCGCTGTAGGCTACACACAGCGCACCGTGCACAAAAAACTCCAGCGTGCTGCGACTTGGGTCGGTGGCGGCGCGGATGGCGGCAATTTGCGGCAAGGTCAGTTCACGCGCCAACACCAGTTGCGTTAAACCTGCGTCTTGTAAAAAGCGTGCCTTCTCGGGCGTGCGAATGTCGCACTGGGTGCTGGCGTGCAGCTGCAGCGGCGGCATGTCGATGGCCAGCAAGCCCATGTCTTGCACGATGAGTGCATCCACACCAGCTTCATACAGCTGCCAGGCCAGCTTTCGCGCGCCTTCGAGTTCATCGTCGCGCAGGATGGTGTTCAGGGTGACAAAAATGCGGCTGTTGAAGCGGTGCGCGTGCTGCACCAGCCGGGCAATGTCTTGTACCGTGTTGTCGGCACTGGAGCGCGCACCAAACGACGGCCCGCCGATGTAGACGGCATCGGCCCCGTGGTTGACGGCTTCGATGCCAATGGCGGCATCACGTGCCGGGGCTAACAGTTCGAGTTGGTGGGGCAGGAGTGACATGGGGTGGGATTATCCTGGAACCGGCTTCAATACGCTGGCTGGGCACAGCGGTTTGCGTACACTGCCCGGCATGACAAACCAACGCTTTGATGCCCTGGATGCCCTGCGTGGCCTGGCCATGGTGTGGATGACGGTGTATCACTTCAGTTTTGACCTGAACCACTTTGGCTGGATTCAACAAGACTTTTACCGCGACCCGTTCTGGACCTGGCAACGGGTGGCCATCGTCAGCCTGTTTCTGTTTTGTGCCGGTTTTGGCCAGGCTGTGGCGACAGTGCAGGGGCAAAGCTGGGCGCGGTTCTGGAAGCGTTGGGCGCAGGTGGCGGGCGGTGCACTGCTGGTAAGCGCGGGGTCGTGGTTGATGTACCCACAAACCTTCATTTACTTTGGCATCCTGCACGGCATGGCGCTGATGCTGCTGGTGGTGCGCCTTACGGCCCGCTGGGGGCGCTGGTTATGGTGGCTGGGTGCGTTGGCCATTGCATCAAAATTTATAGCTAGCTACGCTTTATCCATATGGGCTAGCGGCCAATTTATTGATACATTTAACTCGCCCGTGTTGAATTGGCTGGGCTGGATTACCCAGAAACCTGTCACCGAGGATTTCGCCCCGCTGTTCCCTTGGCTGGGTGTGATGTGGTGGGGCGCGGCGGCCGGTGGCTGGCTGCTGAGCAGTGCGGGTGGCAGTCCTGGTGTCAACATGGCTTTGACGTGCCCACTGTCCAAAGCCGGGCGCGCCCTGGCCGTCTTGGGCCGCTGGAGCTTGAGCTACTACATGGTGCATCAGCCGATTCTGATTGGCGTGCTGACGGGGTTGGTCTGGCTGAAAGGGTAGGCATCTCTGACACCTTGATTGGTTGACTCAGTGGTAATCATCTTCCCGTTGATGCCGAATGGCACCGATGATGATGGTGCTGTTATCAACTATTTCATAAAGTGCCACATAGCCTGCGCGTCCAAAAGTGATCACAAGCTCGCGGATGAATGGACTCTCCCCCACTTTGCGACAGGCAAACGGAGATGACCCCAAAAAGCCTATGCCTTCTTTGATGGCCTGTAGTGCCCTCGCAGGAATGTCAAGGTCACCAGCGGCACTATCGAGTTCGCGCTGAAGCATGAAATCAAAAAGCCGCTCCAAGTCTTCTTCGGCAGCGGCACTGAACTGAACGGAATAGACCATCAATGGGGCTGCGACTGGGTGCGACGCGCAGCCGCCAGCTTGGCTTCCAGCTTGGCCACCACGACCTCCGCAGCAATGCCGCCGCCTGCTTGCTTGGTTTCCTCGATGGCCGTGATGCCCCGCCGCAGGAATTCAGCTTGACGCTTGCGCTTCAAAACGGTTTGACGTACGGCGTTTTCGACGAATTGTGAAAGCGTTTCGCCTTGCTCAAGGACACCCTCAACTTCGATCCTGAACGCAGGCGCGACGCGAATGGGGGGAATGGTTGCAGTTTTCATTGTTGTAGTGTATTGCAAATGCAATTCGCGCCACAGGAACCATGAAATTTGCTAGACAGTGCATGACTCACGCAAACAGCGTCAGCAACCGGTCCAGCCCGCCGCTGTTGATGCGCACCTTGGCTTTTTCGCGCACCGCCGGTTTGGCGTGGTAGGCCACGGACAGGCCGGCCGCAGCCATCATCGGCAGGTCGTTGGCCCCGTCGCCCATGGCGATGCACTGACGCGGCTCAATGCCCAGCAGGCTGGCCACATCCAGCAGGGTGCGGCGTTTTTCTGCACCGTCGCAAATGTCGCCCCAGGACTGGTCCACCATGCGGCCAGTGAGTTCGCCGCAGTTGGGGCCGCTGCGCACTTCGAGCAGGTTGGCACGAACAAAATCGATGCCCAGCCGCGCCTTGACGCGCTCGGCAAAAAAGGTAAAACCACCTGAGACCAAGAGCACTTTCAGCCCAGCGGCCTTGCAGGTTTCCACCAGCCGTTCGGCCCCCGGGTTGAGCTGCAGGCGCTGGGTGTAGACCAGCTCCATGTCGGCCATGGTGACACCCTTGAGCAAGGCCACGCGCTGGCGCAAGCTGGTTTTGTAGTCGGCAATTTCGCCGCGCATGGCGGCTTCGGTGATGGCCGCCACTTCGGCCTTTTTGCCCACGGCATCGGCAATTTCGTCCACGCACTCGATGTTGATCAGGGTGGAATCCATGTCGAAGGCGATGAGCTTGTAGTTACTCAAGCGCAGCGGTGGGGTGATGCCCGCGATTTGCAGGCCGGGGGCGAGGTCGGTGATGTTCATGAGATTGCTATTATATTAATAGTGTGTTGCGCTTGTTTTATAAGGGCTAGAGGCCAATTTTGCTCTTAGTCGTACCAGTTTTCCAGGCGCAGGCCCGGCACGCGCTGAAATTCGCGGGTGTTGCGGGTGGACAGTGTCAGGTCAGAGGCAAGGGCAATGCCTGCAATGAGGGTGTCGATGTTGCCAATAGGTGTGCCCAGGCGCTCCAGATGTGCGCGGGTTTTTGCGGCCAGGCGTGCACTATCCTGATCGAACGGCAGCACGGTGAAGCGGCTTTCCATTTCAGCCAGGCGAGACAACTGGCTGCTAGGGTTTTGTGCTTTGAATGCACCCGTGAATAGCTCCCACATGACGGGGGTACACAAAAACAGTTCGGTGTCTTTGTGCTGTGCCATGCGCTGACGCACTTGCCCCGTGTTTTTGAAAAAGTAAATCAGCGTGTTGGAGTCAAGCAAGTAGGCCATGTGATGCACCTACCATGTCTCGCGCGGACTGTCTGGCACTTCACCGGCTCGGATTTGTTCAAGTGTGGGAAAGTCGTCGCCGCCTTCGTCACGCAGCCGGTCAATTTCGGCAAAAAAGGCATCCCAGTCCTGGCTTTGGCGCTCACGCTCTTGCAGGGCAAATTTGCCAAACCATTGGCTTAACGACACTTTGGCGCGTTCGGCGGCGCGCTTGGCGGCCTCTAGTGCGCTGTCTTCAACATAGATGGTGACTTGTCCCATGGTGAGCCTCCGGTGCTTGCGACAGACTGCAAGTATAAGTGTGATGCACTTAT
>JBGSRY010000022.1:0-1825 GCA_041737325.1 Rhodoferax sp.
GGCCGGCGCGACAACCTGTACAAGGCGCGCATCAAGATTTTGATCAAGGCCCAAGGCCAGCGCTTCATTGACGAGGTCGAAGCCGAGTTTGCCGATATTCTTGGTACAGACGGCGCAGCACACGCCATTCCCCAAGCCGAGCTCGACCGAGTATCCGTGCATTTTCAGCCTCCAGCACAGGTAGAACAAGGGCAAGAAGCTATTCAATCAATAGCACCCGAAGGGGCTGCAAAAGACCCAGCCGCCTACACGCGCTGGCTGGCGCAAAACGTGCGGGCGCACAAAAACCCAGCACTGCGTGCCGTCACCCTGTCGTTCAAGCGGCTCGGCTATGCGCCCGGCGATGCCACGGCCGAACAGCTCGATGCCGCCGCCGACCTCGCTGACGCTTTTAGCGCCGGCGAGGCACGCGTCACGCACGAGCAAAACCTGCTGCTGCCCTGGGTGCGTGCGTCTGATCTGCCCGCCCTGTGGCACGCCGCAACAAAGCTGGGCGTCGCCAAGCCCAACATTGGCCTGCTCACCGACATGATCACCTGCCCTGGCGGCGACCAGTGTGCGCTGGCCAATGCGCGCTCCATTCCCCTGGCCGAAGCCATCACGCAGCGCTACCAGGACCTGGACGAACTGTTTGACATTGGCCCGATTGACCTGCACATCAGCGGCTGCATGAACTCCTGCGGTCACCACCACACCGGCCACATCGGCGTGCTGGGTGTGGACAAGGACGGGCGCGAGTGGTATCAGATTTCGCTCGGCGGCTCCGACGGCAGCGCGTTAAGCGGCGATGCCGTGCCAGGCAAGGTGATTGGCCCCTCATTTGCCGCCAGTGAGGTCACCGATGTGGTCGAAGCCCTGCTGGACACCTACCTGGCGCAGCGCCGGGGTGGCGAAACTTTCAGCGCCAGCGTGCGCCGCCTGGGGTTGGAGCCTTTCAAACTGGCCGCCAACGCCGTGCGCCATGAAACCCAGGCGGGCGGCAAGCCAGTGCATGTGCACCTGGAAACCGCCGATGCCAGCACCGATTGAGATCTGAATTTAAACAACCATGTCAAATACTATTAACTTAATAGCTGCTAGCCCAGAAAACACAAGGGCTACAAGCATAAATGTCTTGCAATTAGCGAACGACATTGACCCGCGCACGCTGAACCTTGAAGGTGTGGAACGCATCGAGTTGCAGTTCCCCAAGTTCACCGACGGTCGTGCCTACAGCCAAGCATACCTGCTGCGCCGACGTCTGGGCTTTGCGGGCGACCTGCGCGCCACCGGCGACGTGCTGGTGGACGAAGTGCTGCAGATGCAGCGCAGCGGCTTCAGCTCTGCCGTGCTGCGCGCCGACCAGAATCTGTCGCACGCACAGGCCCAACTGACACGTTTTGCCAGCTTTTACCAAGGCGATGCAGCCCAACCCCAGCCCCTGTTTGCCACCCCCGGAGCCACTGCATGAGCGCCATCGACCTGAACGCCCGCGCCAGCGCCACGTTTGCACAAAAACTGGCCGCCACGTCAAAGCTGCTGCAGCAAGCCGCGCACGACCACGCCGCCCTGCAACCCGGTGCGGCAGAGCGCATCACCTTGGCTTGCAGCCTGGGCGCTGAAGACATGGTGCTGGCGCACCTGATCAACACGCTGGCGCTGCCGATCGGCATCTTTGTGCTTGAAACCGGGCAACTGCACCCCGAGACGCTGGCACTCATGCAACGCCTGCAAGCCACGTCACGCGCGCCAGTGTCCATCTTCAAGCCGGTCGAGCAAGCCACCATCGAATTCGTGGCGCGCGAAGGCGTTGATGCCATGTACAAGAGCATCGCGCTGCGCAAAG
>JBGSRY010000043.1:0-3409 GCA_041737325.1 Rhodoferax sp.
GGCCAGGTGGTAACAATGGTCTATCTGGCCCTTGAGTTGCTTGACCACCTCGGCGGGCACACCCAATTTTTTGCGCGTCAGGTCGCCAAACACCGGGATCACGCGTGTTGCACTGGCCCCCCAATACGCGCGCAATGCGGGCACTTTGGCCTCACTTTCCTTGCGGATCAAAAAGTAAACCACCGCACCTTTGTGCGCCAGCAATTTTTGAACCAGCCGCTTGCCAATGAATCCGGTGGCTCCGGTGACGAAATAATGCATGCTTCAAACTCCAGTTGAAGGCCGCATTCTTGCTCAGATTCAGGGTCGCCGGATTGAGCGTAAACCCGCGTAAAAGAGCTCCATTTTTAGGAGTCCGCCCCTACACAATAGGGGTGCGCAGCCCTTAAAGTGGACAACGCGTTTACCCCACACGTTCATCAGGAGTTTCACATGGTCACCAAATTGAAAAAGGTCAGCCCGGCAGCCAAAGCAGCCAGCAAAACGGCCCACAAGCCCATCGCGCCCAAGGCCTCGCTGTTGTCCAGCTCGGTCAAAGACTCGGCGCAACAAATCTGGCAAGCCGGTTTGGGCGCGTTCAACAAGGCGCAGTCTGAAGGCACCAAAGCTTTTGAGGCCCTGGTGAAAGAAGGCATGAGCTTCCAGCGCAAAACCCAATCTGCTGCAGAAGACAAAATCTCTGAAGCCACGCAAAAAATGACCAGCATGGCCAGCGACATTTCCAGCAAGGCCTCCGGCCAATGGGACAAGTTGGAGAGCATTTTTGAAGACCGCGTGGCCAAGGCGCTCAACAAGCTGGGTGTGCCTTCTGCCAAAGATGTAGAGGCCCTGATCGCCCGCATTGATGCACTCAACGCCAGCGTGCAAAAACTCAGTCCGGCCAAGGCTGCGGCCCAAGCCCCTGTAAAACCGGCCAAAACAAAAGCTGCAAAACCCACCGCAAAGGCCCCAAGCCCCAAAAAAGCAACCCGGACTCCGGCCAAAAAAACCCCGGCAAAAAGAGCTGCGCCCAAGCCTGTTGCCGCCCCTGCGGCTCAGGTAAACCCTGTATAACCCCCGGCTGATCGAGCCTAAACTCTGCGCCCATGACCCACACCAGCCCAGCGCACGCGCCCAAAATTGCACTCGCCTTGGCCGGCGGTGGCCCCTTGGGGGCCATCTATGAAATTGGTGCGCTGTGCGCCTTGCAGGAATCCCTGTTGGGCATCAACTTCACCCGCCTGCACCATTACGTGGGGGTGTCGGCCGGGGGCTTTATTGCGGCAGGTCTGGCCAATGGCATCACGCCGCAGCAACTGTTTTCTTTGTTCATTGAAGACCGCAAGCACCAGACCGAGGCTTTTGACCCGGCTTGTCTGCTGACCCCCGCCTTTTCTGAATTTTTCTCGCGCAGCCTGCGCTTGCCCGCGCTGTTGTTGACCAGCGCCTGGCACGCCAGCGTGGGGCGAGAGTCGTTCATGCGCGTACTGGAGCGCTTGGGCCCGAGCCTGCCGACTGGCATTTTTTCAAACCAGCAGATCGACACCGAACTCACCCGCCTGTTTTCCAAACCTGGGCGCACCAATGATTTCCGCCAGCTCAAAGGGCGGCTGACCTTGGTGGCCACGCACCTGGACAGCAGCAGTGCCGTGTCGTTTGGTCGCGCGGGTTGGGACCATGTACCCATCTCCAAAGCCGTGCAGGCCAGCGCCGCCCTGCCCGGGTTGTTTCCGCCGGTCGAGGTTGATGGCCAGCATTTTGTCGACGGTGCACTGATCAAAACCATGCACGCCACGGTGGCACTGGACGACGGTGTGGACTTGATGCTGTGCCTGAACCCGCTGGTACCGTTTGATGCTTCGGCCCCACTGGCCAGCGGCGCAGCGCCCACCCCTTGGGCTACGCCAGGCAGCATTCCGCACATTGCCGACGGCGGTCTGCCTGCGGTGCTCAGCCAAACCTTTCGCTCGCTCATCCATTCGCGCCTGGTGCTGGGCCTTAAAGCCTACGAACACGCTTACCCCAACACCGACATTGTGCTGATGGAACCCAACCACCGCGACCCCGAGCTGTACCTGGCCAACACCTTCAGCTACAGCCAGCGCCGTCACTTGGCCGAGCACGCCTACCAACAAACCCGCCAAATGCTGCGCGCGCGTCAAACCGGTCTGAGTACCAAGCTGGGCTACCACGGCATTACTTTGAACCATGCGGCGTTGGACGACAGCCAGCGCCACCTGTGTCCGCCGCGCCGCGCGCCCACACGCATTGGCCAGTCGCTGACCAAGCTGCACAACATCATGGACAACCTGCAGCAAGTGGTGAACACCACCTCGCTAAAGGGTACGCACACATGGTAAAAAAAGCCCCCAGACGCACGGCCGAGCGCATTCTTGAAGTCACGCTGCAGCTTTTCAACCGCTTCGGCGAACCCAACGTTTCCACCACGCTGATTTCAGCCGAACTCAACATCAGCCCCGGCAACCTGTACTACCACTACCCGGCCAAAGACGAACTGATCAACACCCTGTTTGACCGCTTTGAACGCGCCCTCAACGAGCTGCTGGGCGCGGGTGACGATGTGCGGGACGTAGAAGATGCCTGGTTTTTTTTGCACACGCTGTTCGAGCTGATTTGGGCCTACCGGTTTTTGTACCGCGACCTCAATGACCTGCTGAGCAAAAATCGGCGGCTTGAAACCCACTTCCAATCGGTGCTCAAAAACAAGACCCGGGCCATCAAAAACCTGCTCGACGGCATGCGCCGGGGCGGCGCGCTCAGCATTGATTCACGTGAGCTGGAAGCCACCGCAACCAGCATGGTGGTGGTGCTGACCTACTGGTTAAGTTTTGAATACGTGCGTGACCCACGCAATGCCCTGGAACCGGCCAACGCCCAAGCAGCGCTGCTGCGTGGCGCGCAGCATGTGCTCAACCTGCTGGCCCCGTACCTGGAGCCAGGCCAGCGTGCCCATTTGCTCCACCTGGCCGATGCCTACAATAAGGACTCAAACTAAAAAAACAGTGTGCAGGAGACCTATATGTCCCGATGGACGACTTTCCCTTTCGCGGGTGAATTCAATTTTGATGCGGCACGCGTCAAAAAAAACTGGGCCCGACTGCACGCGGGTGATCTGGAACCCTTACCCCAAGACTCCAACCTGCTCGAAGCCTGGGCGCTGTTCCACAACGGTGAATTTCATAAAGCCTGCACCGCAGGTTTGAAACTTGGCCTGGCCGGTGTCAACGTGGCCAACAAAGCCACCTGCATGTACGCCACCTACCTTGAAAAACATGAAGCGCGGCGTCTGGAACTGTTGCAAGAGGCAGCCAGCCGCGCCGAGCATCAGCTCAGCTGTGAGCCCGACAATTTCAACGCCTACTATTGGCACGCCTATGCGCTGGGCCGCTACAGCCAGGGCATCAGCGTG
>JBGSRY010000044.1:0-1573 GCA_041737325.1 Rhodoferax sp.
CATCCGCATGGCGCAGGGTGGCCGCGCTGTTGGCCAGCGTGCGCTCGCCGGGCAGGTCGCGCGTGGCCTGGGCAAAGCGCGCCATTTGCGCCGCAATCCCTTGGCCACCATCGGCATCGCTGAAATGTGTCATCAGCGAGATGTCTTCGACCTGCGACAACGCGTTCAGCCGCGACCAGGCGCTGCGGTAGCGCTCGGGGGTGAAGCCCAGGCGGTTCATGCCCGAATTCAGCTTTAAAAACACCCGCTGGCCGTGGTTGGTTTTGTGCGCTGCCAGCATGTCGATTTGCTCGTCGCAATGCACCGTGTGCCACAACTCCAGGCGCGAGCACAGTTCCAGGTCGCGCGGCTCAAACACGCCTTCAAGCAGCAGCACCGGGCCGCGCCAGCCCAAGGCGCGCACGCGCTGGGCTTCGTCCAGGTCCAGCAGGGCAAAGCCGTCGGCACTGCGCAGGCCCTCATACGCGCGCTCAATGCCGTGCCCATAGGCATTGGCTTTGACCACGGCCCACACTTTGGCTTCGGGTGCGGCCGCGCGGTTGCGTTGCAGGTTGTGCTGCAGCGCAGCAAGATGAATGGTGGCAGATATCGGACGTGGCATGGTGTTGGGGTAAATCAGGTGTGCCGATTTTGACACCGTGCTGGCGTGCTATAACCCCGTACCGTTTGGAGACAGATACCCTTCACCCGCCGCCTTGGCAGCGCACCAAAACAACCGATGAAACGCGGCTTTTTCACCATCATGGCAGCGCAGTTTTTCAGCTCGCTGGCCGACAACGCCTTGTTTGTGGCGGCCGTGCAGTTGTTGCGCACCAGCCATGCGCCCGAATGGCAACAGGCCGCGCTGGTACCCATGTTCGCTTTGTTTTACGTCGTGCTGGCCCCGTTTGTAGGGGCCTTTGCCGATTCCATGCCCAAAGGCCGCGTCATGCTGGTGAGCAACTTCATCAAGGTGGTGGGGTGTCTGTTCATGCTGTTTGGCACGCACCCTTTGCTGGCTTATGCCGTGGTGGGGTTGGGCGCTGCGGCCTATTCACCAGCCAAATACGGCATTCTGACCGAGCTGCTGCCACCATCGCAACTGGTCAAAGCCAACGGCTGGATTGAGGGCTTGACGATTGGCTCCATCATCCTGGGCGTGTTGCTGGGCGGGCAGTTGGTGGGGCATCACATCTCGCGTTATTTGTTAGCCATTGATATGCCGGGTATTGAAACCGGTATCAACAACCCGGCTGAGGCTGCCATTTCAGTGCTGATTTTTGTCTACCTGTTGGCGGCCTGGTTCAACACCCACATTCCGCTCACCGGGGTGTTGATGCGCCCGATGCCCAAACACCTGTTGACGCTGCTGCCCGACTTCTGGACTTGCAATACCCGCTTGTGGCGCGACAAGTTGGGGCAAATCTCTTTGGCCGCCACCACCCTGATCTGGGGCGTGGCCGGCAATTTGCGCTTTATTGTGCTGGCCTGGGCGGCGGCGGCGCTGGGTTACTCGGTCACCCGTGCGTCGGCGCTGCAAGGCGTGGTGGCCATCGGCATGGCAGCGGGGGCGGTGCTGGCTTCGATGCGCATG
>JBGSRY010000083.1:0-9270 GCA_041737325.1 Rhodoferax sp.
CCAGCACCACCAGCACCAGGCCAAACAAAATCAGCCCCTCGTGCAAATCACCCAGCACCAGGTACAACACGCCAGCGCCCAGCAGCAGGGCAAACATCGGGTCGGACAAGGTCTCGCGCAGCAGCGCCCACAGGCTGTGGCGCTGCGCCGCAGCCAGCTCGTTGGGGCCGTCGGTGCGCAGCATGTGCGCCGCCTGGGCCGCACTCAACCCCAAAGGCACGGATGCCGCTGGTGTTTCAGTGGGGGGTGGGCGGTTGTCCATCGAATGACTCGATTGGGGTGGGCTGCGTGTGGCTACAGCTTACCGCAAGGTTTACCGCCACTGTGGCGGCCTGCTCCTTGTTTGCTATTTATTTAATAGCTGCTTGCGGTTTATATACAAGGTCTAGAGGTCAATTTTGCTTGCAATTTTTAACCCCACACAACGCCATTCAATACCGGCTGCTGCGTGGGGCTTGGCACGTTTGGCGCCTACGGGTCGTTCGGGTCTGTGCCCTGGGCTTCAAACCACAAAGCGTTGACGACGGCCAGCAGCACCGCCATGGTGATGCCCAATATCCAGGTGAAATACCACATGTTCAATTCCTTTTAAAGCGGTTCAGTAAAGTGTTTTGCCGTTGGCCTGGACGTGCGCCAGCGTGACTTTGCCGCGCATCACGCGGTAAGCCCAGCTGGTGTAGCTCAGCACGATGGGGGTCATCACCAGCGCCACCCAGAACATGATGTTCAAGGTGCGCTGGCTGGAGACGCAGTCCCACACCGTCAGGCTATGCCCCGGGTTGGAACTGGAGGGCAGTACAAATGGGAAGATGGCTGCGCCTGCCGTCAAGATCACACCGGCGCAGGCCAGGCCGCTGCCGATAAAGGCCAGACCTGGTGCCCGTTTGAGCGCAGCCACAAGCCCCAGGATGATGCCGGCATAGGCCAGAAGCGGCAGCAACCCGGTCAGCGGCTGCGTGCGGTAGTTGCCCATCCAGGCACCGGCTTGCATCACCACCGTTTTGCCCACCGGTGACACGGCTTCACCCGGCACCACGGCAGAGGTGATCTGGTAGCCCTGCATACCCGCCACCATCACCCCACCCAGCGCAAACACCAGCGCCAGGGTCACGCCAAACACCAGCGCAGCCTTGCGGGCACGTTCTGCCACCGTACCTTCGGTGCGCAGTTGCAGGTAGTTGGCCCCATGAAACAGCAGCAGCGACAAGCTGGCCACCCCGCACAGCAGCGCAAACGGTGTGAACAGCGCCCAGAAGCTGCCGGTGTAGACCGGCATCATGCTGTCTTCAAAGTGAAACGGCACACCGGTGATGACGTTGCCAATGGCCACGCCAAACACCAGTGCGGGCACCGCGCCACCCACAAACAGGCCCCAGTCCCACGCCGCGCGCCAGCGCGCATCTGCCACCTTGCTGCGGTATTCAAAGCCAACCGGTCTGAAGAACAAGGCCCACAGCACCGCCATCAGCGCAAAGTAAAAGCCTGAAAACGCCGTGGCGTAGACCAGCGGCCAGGCGGCAAAGATGGCCCCACCGGCGGTGATGAACCAGACCTGGTTGCCCTCCCAGTGCGGCCCCACGGTGTTGAGCATGACGCGGCGCTCGTCATCGGTCTTGCCGACAAATGGCAGCAGCGCGCCCACGCCCATGTCATGCCCGTCCATGATGGCAAAGCCGATGAGCAGCACGCACACCAGCAGCCACCAGACCAGTTTCAAAATGGTGTAGTCCAACATGTCAAATCTCCTTTTTGGATGGGATGGCGGCGTAAACCGGCGCTGCCGATGCGCCACTGGCGGGCGGGCGCTTTTCCAGCGCATAGTGGCCGGTGCCCAGGCTGGATGGCCCCAGGCGCGCGTACTTGAACATCAGGTACAGCTCGGCCACCAGCAGCAAGGTGTAGAAAATCAGAAAGCCCGCCAACGAGGCCATCACCTCGCCCGCGCTCAGGGCCGAAGTGGACAAATGCGTGGGCAACATGCCCTGCACCGTCCAGGGCTGACGGCCATACTCGGCCACAAACCAGCCCATCTCAGCCGCAACCCAGGGCAGCGGAATGCTCCACAGCGCCCACTTGAGCAACCAGGGCCGGCTCTCGATGCGATTGCGCACCGACGACCAGAAGGCCACCGCCATCAGCGCCAGCATCGCAAACGCGATCAGCACCATGATGCGAAAGCTCCAAAACATCGGAGCCACACGCGGAATGGCATCGTCAATGGCGCGGGCTTTCATCTCGGGCGTGGCCTGCGACACGTCAGCAATGTATTTTTTCAGCAGCAGGCCGTGACCCAGATCGGCCTTGACCTCGGTGAAGCGCGCCAACTTGTCGGCGTTCTTGGGGTCCTGGCGCAGTTCCTCCAGCGCCTTGACCGCGACAATGCCGCGCTCGATGCGTGCGGCGGTGGTTTTCTCAACCTGATCCATGCCGGGTACGGTTTTGTTGACGGAACGCGTGCCAATCAGACCCAACACGTAGGGAATGCGCACCTCTGCGCGGGTGGTGCGCGTGGCCTCATCGGGAATGCCAAACAGCGTCAGCCCGGCGGGGGCAGGCTCGGTCTTCCACATGGCTTCCATCGCGGCCATCTTGCCCTGCTGGCTTTCCGCCGCGCTGTAGCCCGACTCGTCGCCCAGCACAATCACCGACAAGGCTGAGGCCAGGCCAAACGCCGCCGCAATCCGAAACGAGCGCAGGGCAAAACCCCGGTCACGTTGTTTCAGCAAATACCAGCTGCTGATGCCCAGCACAAAAATCGATGCGGTCACATACCCGGCGCTAACGGTGTGGACAAACTTGGCCTGCGCCACCGGGTTGAACACCACGTCGTAAAAGTCGGTGAGCTCCATGCGCATGGTGACCGGGTTGAAGTCCGAGCCCACCGGGTTTTGCATCCAGGCGTTGGCGATCAGAATCAACAAGGCCGACAGGTTGGAGCCAATCGCCACCATGAAGGTTACGGTCAAATGCCCGACCTTGCTCAGGCGCTCCCAGCCAAAGAAAAACAGCCCGACAAAGGTGGACTCCAGAAAGAAGGCCAACAAGCCTTCAATGGCCAGTGGCGCGCCAAAAATGTCGCCTACATAGTGCGAGTAGTAAGCCCAGTTGGTGCCAAACTGAAACTCCATCGTCAGGCCCGTCGTGACACCCAATGCGAAGTTGATGCCAAACAGCTTGCCCCAGAATTTGGTCATGTCACGGTAAACGGTCTTGCCACTCAAGACATAGGCGCTCTCCATGATGGCCAGCAGAAACGACAGTCCCAACGTCAGCGGGACGAATAGAAAGTGATACAGGGCGGTGGCCGCGAACTGCAATCGCGACAAATCCACCACGGATTCAGAAATCATGGTTTTTCCTTGGAAATAGTTGGTTGTGAGGGGGCCGTTGCGGTCGCAAGGCGTTCTGCCACGCCGTTGGCCGCCTCTTGCTGCGACAGGCGCTGCGGAAAGAACACTGCTTTCAGCGCCAGCAGCAGCACCAGCTTCACGGCCAGCGCCCAGAGCAGCTCGCGGCGCAGACGTTGATGCCAGCGCCTGCCCGATGGCGCAGGCGCAAGCCCATGGGGAGTTGTCATGGTGACCCTCGCAAAAATGAAAGATAAGGGGGGCAAGCCACCGCCCGGAACATACAAGAGCCGGGTAAGGCTTGCGATTCAAACGCCAAGCGATGCCACCGCAACCGCAAAAGGCCCAGGTGTGGCTGGCTGGCGCGCAGCGCTTAGACGCAACCGGGTGGTGCGCGCACGGCCGGTGCAAGCCAGTCCCAGCGCGTCCAAACCTGCCGCTTGGCGGCTGACCACCGGTCAGCCACATCCGGCACAGGCAGCAAGGCAGCGGCAGGCGCAGGCGGCAAGCCAAACGATGCCGCGTGCGTCAAACAATACGGGCAATGGCCGTGGTGCGCCGCAGCCGGTGCACCATTCGGGCGTTGGTTGGTTTGCGCCAGCAGCTGGCCATCCGCACCCAATAGCACCCAGCTTGAACCTTGGCTGGTGCACATCTCAACCCAGCCCCCGCCAGCTGCGCTGTTGGCGGTAGGCGTTGGCACAAACGCCATGGAAACCGTGGGCATCAGCGCGTTCAACAAGATGGCCAGGATGGCGATCCAGGTTGAAACAAAGCGTTGACGGGCAGACATGTGCTGAAACTGACTGGCCTTAAGCCAGTTCAAGAAAATATGCAAAGGCCAGTTTAGCGAAAACCGACTTGATACATGTCGGGCTGCAGCCAGCAATCGATATAAAAATCAAGCTTTAGCCCTTATTTATATTAATTAGTCAGCTATTGACTACATAGCAACTGAATGCATCATCTGGCGTTTCAATGCCCGCATCGGCACCAGCACCCCGGTGCCGTCGCCGCACTGCAAGGCCTCGGTTTCCACACCAAAAGCCTGGGCAATGTGCGACACCGTCAGCACCTGGGCGGGTGCGCCGCTGGCCAGCAGGTGGCCGTCTTGCAACAGCGCCACCTGGTCACAAAAGCGCGCAGCGGCGTTCAGGTCGTGCAGCACGATCAGCGTGGTCAGGCCGCGCTGCCGCGTCATGTGGCGCACCACCTCAAGCACCTCCAGTTGGTGGCAAATGTCCAGCGCGCTGATGGGTTCGTCCAGCAGCAGCACGGTGGGCTGCGACACCAGCGCCTGTGCCAAAAACGCCATTTGCCGCTGGCCACCGCTGAGTTCGCTCACATACCTGCCCGCCAGCGCCTCCATGCCCAGCAGTTGCAGCACTTCGCGCACAGCGGCCAGGTCGTCGGCCTGCACTTTCAGCCGCAACTGTTGAATGCGGCCCAGCAGCACCACTTCCAGCACCGTTAACGCGGCCGGGGCCTGCAGGTCTTGCGGCATGTAGCCCAGGCTTTGCGGGCGCTCTGCGCTGCCATCAAAAAGAACCGTGCCACTGGCGGGCAGCAGCCCGGCTACGGCCTTGACCAGGCTGGATTTGCCCGAGCCATTGGGCCCGACAATGCCCAGCACTTGGCCGGCGCGGGCGTGCAGATTCACGCTGTGCAGCACGCGCCTTGGGCCGTAGCTCACACACAGGTCTTGCAGCGCCACGCTCACCAGTAGCTCCTGCGGGTGCGCAGCACCATCCAGATGAAAAACGGCACGCCAATCAGCGATGTCACGATGCCAATCGGAAAAATTGCCCCCGGTGAAAGGGTCTTGCTGGCCACCGATGCCAGCGACAGCAGCACCGCGCCCAGCAAGGCAGAGGCGGGCAAAAAGCCGCGCTGGTCTTCACCAATCAACATGCGCGCCAAGTGCGGGGCCACCAAGCCGACAAAACCAATCGTGCCAACAAAAGCCACCGCCACGCCGGTGAGTGCCGAGATCAGCACAAAGCTGCGAATGCGCAGGGCGCGCACATTCACACCCAGGGCGCTGGCGCGTGCGTCACCCAGCTTGAGTGCGGTCAGCCCCCACACATCGCGCACCAACAGCGGCGTGCACACGGCCAGCACCGCCAGCATGGTCCACAGCTTGGGCCAGGTGGACTTTTGCAAGCTGCCAAACAGCCAGAACACCACCTGCTGCAGCGACTCGGGCGAGGCAATCATCTGCAGCAAGCTCGACAGCGCCTGAAACAAAAACAGCAGCGCAATACCGGCCAGCACCAGCCCCTCGGCAGTGGCGTTGCGTGCACCGCCAATCCAGTAAACCCCGGTGCAGGCGACCCCGGCAAACAGCATGGCGTTGACGGCAATCGCATACGCCTCAGGCACCGGCAGGCTGGCCCCCAGCACAATCACCAGCGACGCACCAAACCCCGCGCCAGCCGAAATACCCAGCGTGTAGCTGGAGGCCAGCGGGTTGTTCAAAATGGTTTGCATGATCGCGCCCGACAAACCCAGCGCCGCGCCCACCGCCAGCGCCGTCAATGCCACCGGCAGGCGGATCGACCAGACGATGGCCTCAACGGATGCGTCAGTTGGATAGCCCAACACGGCGCGCGCTACTTGGCCCAACGGCAACAATGCCGGGCCGGTGGCGGCATCCAGCAACACGCCAAGCAGCAAGACCGCCATGGCCGCCAGCAGCACCATCATGCGGCGGCTGGCGGCGCGGTGAAATTCGAGCTGGACGGCATCCGTTGCCGCCAAGCTAGCGCAGGATATCTTCATTTGATCGGCAGCATCCAAGTGCCCGCGTAGGCCACGGGAAGGTACTTCTCGTGGTAACGACGAAACGAGGCATCCGGATCCACATCTTTGAAGGCATCCGGGTACATGCGTTTGGCGATGTACTGCAGGGCGACAAAGTCAAACAGGCTGCGCGACAGGCCCGCCTCAATAGCATGCACCTCGCCGTTTTTCACAGCCTTCAGGTTGGCCCAACCGGCACGTTCGGCATAGGGCTTCAGCGACGCACGGGTCACCTCGGGGGTGGCCTGGTAGCCGGTTTTGACGGCTTTGGGTTTGTTGAGCCAACTGGAACCGGTGATGAAGATCAGGTCCGGGTTGTCGGCAATCACCGCCTCGGCATTCACCGGGCCCCAGGGGCCAGGCAGTTTGCCATCGGCCACGTTGACTGCGCCCAGCGTGTTGAGCATCTTGCCCCACATGTTGCCACTGTAGCTGTTGCCCACGGTGTCAGCCCCGGCCTGACCCAGCTCTATGTAGACCTTTTTGTGCGACTTGTCGGTGGACTTGGCAATGCGCGCCAGCACGTCGTTGTACTCGCGCTCGTACAGTTTGGCCAGTTCCTCTCCCCGGGCCTCGGTACCCATGACCTTGCCAAGGGTACGGGTAGAGGCCAGGTGACGCTCCAGCAACTGGGCGTTGTAGTCAATCACCACAATCGGGATGCCAGCGGTCTCGATCTGATCCCGCGCCGATTGCAGCGATTTGTAAGTCCACTCGGAAATGAATAACACGTCAGGCTTGAGTGCGATGACCTTCTCGGCGCTGAAGGTGCCGTCGTCCGTGTGACCAATGTCGGGCATGGCTTGCAGGTTGGGGATGACGGCGGCGTAGCGCTTGAAGATCACCGGACGCCAACCCTCCCAAGGTGCGCGTGAGATGCCCACGACTTTGGCCCAGTTGTCCTTGCCCGCCACGGCGGTGAATTCCTCAAAGCTGAAGTTCAGCGCCACACGCTGTACCGGGCTGGCAACCTTGACATGGCGGCCCAGCGCGTCGGTCACTTCGATGGTGGACGACCAGGCGCTCAGTGCCCAAAGCGCCACAGTGAACAGCAGCAATGCACGGCATGTGCGAAAAAATGTGGGGTATGTCTTCATCAAAAAATTCCTTCAAAACGGATAAATGGTTTGTTCAAACGTCTCAAACCATGGCCAGTGGGCTGCGTTGCAGGGCTGAGCTGGCTGTCATGCCCGGCATCAACGCCTGCGCGCGCAGTGCCAGGCTATTGAAGCGTGCACGGTGTGGCTTGCGGTCTTGCAAATAATCCAGGCGGCGCATGCTGCTGAACACCCGCGAGACCGTTTCAGGTGCGGCATCCAGAATGTCGGCCATGTCACTGAGGTTGGGCAGCGCACACTCGGCTGTCGTTTTGGCCTGTGGATTGACGCTGTCGGCAAACATCAGCAGCAAGGTCTTGACGCGCTGCGACACCGGCCCGGTGCGCAGGCTCACCACCTCGCGGCAGCGCTGGTGGGCTACCACCACGGTTTCCATCAGCAGCGCCATCATCTCGGCCCCTTCTGCTTGCACCGGTGTCAGGGCAACCTCGGTCAGGGCACGCACGCTCAGGGCATCGTCAGAGCCCACCCACTGCTCGACCCCAATCACATCGCCTGGCAACGCCAGGCGCATGAAGCGGCTGGCCTCGCCGCTGGGGGCGCTGTCGATGCGCAGTGCGCCAGACTGCACCCGCCACAGGTGCGTCAGGTCCGATGCGGCCAGCCCCTCGCGGGCATCCAAACAACGGGTCAAGGTGGCAGAGGTGTTCATGCAAGTTCCTTGGGAGTCAATGGTTGTGCGCTTGACTGGCATCGCGTGGCGTTTGCACCCACACCTTGACGGTCTGGCTGCCGGCGTGCTCAAAGTTCAGCGTCAGGTCAAACCGGTCGCCGTCTTTCAAGGGTGCTTTCAGGTCAACCAGCGTCAGCTGGTAATCGCCGGTATGGCGCAGCTTGGTGAGGGTTTTGGCAGGCAGATCAATGGCATCAACCTGCTTGCCGACCAGCCCATTGGCATCGGGCTTCAAGCTGTGCAACACCACCTTGGCCGCCACCGGCGTGCTGGCACTGCGCAAGCGTTCAGGCTGTGTGCCGGCATTGGTGATGCCGCGCAGGTAGGCTTTGCCATGCGGCTCACCGGGTGCGCTGGGCACCGCGTAGGGGTGGTCCAGCTCCAGCTCGCCCACGCTCACACCATGGGCATGGCCCGCAATCGGCCACAAAGCCAGCCAGGTCAGCACGCCCAGGCCCATCAACATGACCCAAATGGCCCCAGTAGGGATGTGTGCCATCGCCCGTATCCCGTTACATTGAAGATGCTTCATGACTTACTGGGGGTGTGAAGCGCCATGGCTGGCCGGGTGTGCACCGTGCGCCATCGGCATGGGTTGGGCGTGACCGGCGTGATCATCATGGGCGGCACCGTTGGGGGCCTTTGCCGCCACTGGCACTTGTACATCAACCGTACTCTCGATGCCTTTGGCATCCTTGACCGTCAGCGTCAACGGAATCGTGCTGCCCGCAGCCAGCGGCGCTTTCAAGTCCATCAGCATGATGTGGAAGCCGCCGGGTTTAAGCTCCACCGCCTTGCCTGCGGGCAGGTTCAGGCCACCTTTGACCTCGGCCATTTTCATCACACCCGCGTCCATCTTCATCTCGTGCACTTGCACCACGCCGGCTGCGGGTGAAGCTGCACCCACCAGCTGGCCACCGTGGTCAGCGGTCAGGGTCATGAAGGCACCGGTGGCCATTTGGCCTTTGACGGTGGCGCGCGCCCAGGCGTTTTGGACTTCAACAGCCTCGCCGTGCGCAAATGCGGTCAGGGTGGTGGCAGCCAGGGCCACAGCAGTCATCAATGAGGTGAGTTTCATGGGATTTCCTTCGGGGGTTAAACAGGTCAAGACGACCAACTTACAAGCAAAATCAGCATCAAGCCCTTATGAAATAAGCGCATACAGCTATTTTTTGTATAGCACCTAAACACCAACGGGAATGCGATCCAAGCCACGCAAACGCAACCAGTTCGCCTTGCAGCCATGTCAAAAAAAACAGAGTGGAACAAGCGTCTAGCCCAGACGCAGCAAGCGTTGGGTCGGCTTGAAAAAAGCGCTTTTAGAGCTTGG
>JBGSRY010000117.1:0-1956 GCA_041737325.1 Rhodoferax sp.
ATGGTCACACTCATTTGGCAGTTCACCAACATCTGGAACGACTTTTTGTTTGGCGTGGCCTTCAGCGGCGCCGACAGCAAACCCATCACGGTCGGCTTGAACAACATGGCCAACACCACCAGCAGCGTCAAAAGCTACAACGTCGACATGGCCGCGGCCATCATCGCCGGCTTGCCCACCATGCTGGTGTATGTGTTGGCTGGTCAATATTTCGTCAAAGGTCTCACAGCTGGCGCTGTGAAAGGATAAAAATCATGGCAGCATCACTTCACATTGCAGGCATTCGCAAGGTTTACGGCAAGGGCGACAAGGCCGTCGAGGTTCTGAAAAAAATCGAGATCGATGTCGCCCCCGGCGAATTTTTGATTTTGGTTGGGCCCTCGGGCTGCGGCAAATCGACCCTGCTCAACATCATTGCCGGGCTGGAAGAGCCGACCGAAGGCGAACTCAAAATTGCCGGCAAAAACGTCATCGGCGTGGCCCCGGCCCAGCGCGACATTGCCATGGTGTTCCAGAGTTACGCGCTGTACCCGACCATGAGCGTGGCCGACAACATTGGTTTTGCTTTGGAGATGCGCAAGGTGCCCCTTGATGTGCGCACCAAACGCATCCATGAAGTGGCCGCCATGCTGCAAATTGAGCACCTGCTGGATCGCCGCCCGGCGCAGCTCTCGGGCGGCCAGCGTCAGCGTGTCGCCATGGGCCGGGCCCTGGCGCGCGACCCGCAGCTGTTTTTGTTTGACGAACCGCTCAGCAATCTGGATGCCAAGCTGCGCGTGGAAATGCGCGCCGAAATCAAGCGCCTGCATTTGTTGAGCGGCATCACCACGGTGTACGTGACACACGACCAGATTGAAGCCATGACGCTGGGCAGCCGCATTGCGGTGATGAAAGACGGCATCCTGCAGCAAATTGGCACGCCTGACGAGATTTACCGCACCCCGGCCAACACCTATGTGGCCGGTTTCATTGGTTCGCCTACTATGAATTTCTTAGCTGGCAGCGCAAGTAATACGGGGGCTGGAGGCCAATTTTCTTTTGAAGGTGGAAGTTTGGAACTGCCCTGTCCGGTGAGCGGCAAAGTCACCCTGGGCCAGCGCCCCGAGCACATCCACCTGAGTGACGATGCCGCCTGGCGCGGCCAGGTCACGCTGGTGGAGCCCACTGGTGCCGACACCTATGTGGTGGTGAAAACGGCGGTGGGCCTGATCACCGTGCGCACGCCCCCCAGCACGGTGGTGAAGGTGGGCGACACCGTGGGCATGACGGTGAGCGCCAACCACAACAACTGGTTTGACGCGCAAAGCGGGCTGCGGCTGGGCTGATTCAACCGACAAGCAAGCGGCTTTGTACCCCGTAGGGGCGACTTCAGTCGACCATGGCGGACTAAAGTCCGCCCCACAAATTGGCAAGGAATTGCTTTAACCATTGGCGTTGTGCACGCCATGCGCGTCGCGTGTGGCTGCACCGCTGCGTACCAGGTCATTGACCAGCTGATCCAGCCAAGCCTCAAAGCCCAGCTGTGGCTGGTCACTTTGGTGCAGTTGGGCCAGCAGCGTGGCTTGATGCGACCAGGCCAGCAAGGCCTCCAACGGCAGGTGCTGCGCCTCAAGCAGTTTGAATTTGAGCAACACCTTGGCCGCGTAGCGCAGGTGTTTGGCCGGGTCGTCCACAAAACGCTGCAGGCGCTGGCGGGCCCGCACCAGCGCGGCTGACACATCCTCAAACACCGGGCCGTGGCCAGGAATCACCCGCACCGGTTGCAGTGACTCGATTAAGTCCAGCGTTTGCCCCACCTCGGTAAAGGCATCAAGCCCGTCCAGCTGCGGAAACACCACGCCAAAGCCGTTGCCCCACAGGGCATCAGCCGAGATCAGGGTGCGCGATGCGGGCGCGAACAGCAGCACCGAATGCGGGTCGTGACCCGGTGCGGCGTGCACCTGCCAGGTCTGTCCC
>JBGSRY010000095.1:0-5647 GCA_041737325.1 Rhodoferax sp.
CCACAGCACCAGGTCGGCCCACTTGCCCACCTCGATGCTGCCCACCTCGTGGGCGATGCCGTTGGCCAGCGCCGGGTTGATGGTGTATTTGGCGATGTAGCGCTTGACGCGCGCGTTGTCGTTGCGCGTGTTGTGCTCGGCGGCCAAACCCTCACCCCGGCCCTCTCCCTGCGAGGGAGAGGGGGCCAGCCAGCCGCGCTGGGTTTTCATCTTGTGCGCCGTCTGCCAGGTGCGGATGATGACTTCGCCCACGCGGCCCATGGCTTGGCTGTCGCTGCTCATGATGCTGATGGCACCCAGGTCGTGCAGGATGTCTTCGGCGGCAATGGTTTCCTTGCGGATGCGGCTCTCGGCAAAGGCCAGGTCTTCGGCGATGCCCGCGTCCAGGTGGTGGCATACCATGAGCATGTCCACGTGTTCGTCGAGCGTGTTGACGGTGTAGGGGCGCGTTGGGTTGGTGCTGGACGGCAACACGTTGGGCTCGCCCACCAGTTTCATGATGTCAGGCGCGTGGCCGCCGCCAGCTCCTTCGGTGTGAAAAGTGTGGATGCTGCGGCCTTTGAAAGCGGCCAACGTGTTTTCGACAAAGCCCGACTCATTCAAGGTGTCGGTGTGGATGGCAACCTGGGTGTCGGTGAGTTCGGCCACGTTCAGGCAGTTGTCAATCGCCGCTGGCGTGGTGCCCCAGTCTTCGTGCAGTTTCAGGCCCAGCGCACCGGCGTTGATTTGCTCGTGCAGGGCGGCGGGCAGGCTGGCGTTGCCCTTGCCCATAAAGCCCAGGTTCATGGCAAAGCCGTCTGCCGCCTGCAACATGCGCTCAATGTGCCACGGGCCAGGCGTGCAGGTGGTGGCAAAGGTGCCGGTGGCCGGGCCCGTGCCGCCGCCGGTCATGGTGGTGATGCCGCTGCTCAGGGCCTCTTCAATCAGTTGCGGGCAGATGAAGTGAATGTGGCTGTCAAAGCCACCGGCGGTGACGATGCTGCCTTCGCAGCTGATCACTTCTGTGCCCGGGCCGATGATGATGTCCACGCCGGGCTGCACATCAGGGTTGCCAGCTTTGCCAATGGCCACGATGCGGCTGTCTTTCAGGCCAATGTCGGCTTTGATGATGCCCCAATGGTCGATGATCAAGGCGTTGGTCATGACCGTATCGACCGCACCTTCGGCTCTGGCGCGCTGGCTTTGCGCCATGCCGTCGCGGATGGTCTTGCCGCCGCCAAATTTCACTTCTTCACCATAACCGCCAGCGCCCAGCGTCAGGTCGGCTTCCACCTCGACGATCAGGTTGGTGTCGGCCAGGCGAACCCGGTCGCCCACGGTGGGGCCAAATAGCTCGGCATACGCGCGTCGTCCAATCGTGGCCATGTCAGTACCTTCAAAAATAATAGCTGTTGGCCCTTATTGCATAAGGGCTGGAGGCATAAAACACTATAAATTCAGAGCGACCCCATGACCAAGCCTCGAAAGCCGTACACCACACGGTCACCGGCGTAGTCCACCAGCTCCACGGTGCGTTGCTGCCCCGGCTCAAAGCGCACGGCAGAGCCCGAGGCAATGTTCAACCGCATGCCATGCGCCGCAGTGCGGTCAAAGCTGAGCGCGCCGTTGGTCTCAGCAAAGTGGTAGTGCGAGCCGACCTGAATCGGCCGATCAGACGCGTTGACCACCACCAGCGTGTGTGTGCGTCTGCCGGGGTTGAGAACATGGTTGGAGTCGTCGGTAAACAGTTCACCCGGAATCATGGCTTGGCTCATTTGTCATGACCTGAAAACCAAAACCCCAACACCACCACCGCACCCAGCGCCACAAAGCCCCAGGTGTCTGTGGCGTGCCAATGGCTGCCTGTTAAACCATGGTTTTCATGGGCAAAAGAGGCGCTAGCGCTTAGGAATAAAGCACAAGCAGCTATGTTTTTTAAGTTAATCACAGATTTCATGGCGCGCTCCTCAAAGGTGGTGAACTAAACAATCGGCTGGTGTACCGTCACCAGCTTGGTACCGTCGGGGAAGGTGGCTTCGACCTGGATGTCGGGGATCATCTCGGCCATGCCGTCCATCACATCAGCACGCGTCAGCAGGGTGCGGCCAAAGCTCATCAGCTCGGCCACGGTTTGACCGTCGCGCGCGCCTTCCATGACCGCCGCGCTGATGAAGGCCACGGCCTCGGGGTAGTTCAGCTTCAGGCCGCGGGCTTTGCGCCGCTCAGCCAGCAGGCCAGCGGTAAAGATCAGCAGCTTGTCTTTTTCTCGGGGGGTAAGTTCCATGCCGATTGCAATGCAAAAGCCGTGCCCAGAGGGATTGCCGTGCGGGTTTAGCGGGTAGCCCTGGCGTGGCATGAATACTGCGATACCCATTGGGTGAACACCGCTGCCATTCCCCGCCCGTCCCCACCGCCCGAGCCGGGCGCGCCCCAACGCATCACCCTGGTGCGCCGGGACTACAACGCCTGGGTAGCCAAAGAGACGCTGGAAGACTACGCGCTGCGCTTTACGCCGCAGCGTTCTCGCAAATGGTCAGAATGGCAGGTAGCCCAGACGGCGCTTGGGGGTGCTGCTGCGTTTTTGATACTGGAAGCAGTGGGCGCGACGCTGCTGGTGCAGTACGGTTTTGTCAACGCGCTGTGGGCCATTCTGGCCACTGGGCTGATCATCTTTCTGGCGGGCCTGCCTATCAGTATCTATGCCGCGCGCTACGGCGTGGACATGGATTTGCTCACGCGCGGGGCGGGGTTTGGTTACATCGGCTCCACCATCACGTCGCTGATCTACGCCACGTTCACGTTCATCTTTTTTGCGCTGGAGGCCGCTGTGATGGCCTATGCGCTGGAGCTGGCTTTGGGCATTCCGCCGCGCTGGGGCTACCTGATCTGCGCGCTGGCCGTGATACCGCTGGTGACGCATGGCGTGTCAACCATTAGCCGCTTGCAGATATGGACGCAACCGGTGTGGGCGGTGATGCTGGTTGTGCCGTTTGTCTATGTGCTGCTGCGCGATCCTGCAGCGTTTTCTGGCGTGTTGCACTATGTTGGTGAAAGAGGGGTGACCGATGGTTTTAGTCTGCCTCTTTTCGGTGCAGCATTAACGGTGGGTGTGGCCTTGATGACCCAAATGGGAGAGCAAGCGGACTATTTGCGCTTTATGCCCGCGTGTACACCGGCCACTGCGCGGCGTTGGTGGTTGGCCGTGTGGGTTGGTGGGCCAGGCTGGGTGGTGTTGGGGGTGCTGAAAATGCTGGGCGGCGTGCTGTTGGCGTACCTGGCCATTCAGAATGCCGTGCCGCTGGACCGGGCGGTGGATCCAAGCCAGATGTATCTGGCAGCGTATGAATATGTTTTGCCCAACTATGGCTGGGCCGTGGCGGCTACGGCGGTGTTTGTGGTGCTCTCGCAGCTCAAGATCAATGTCACCAATGCCTATGCGGGGTCGTTGGCGTGGAGCAACTTTTTCTCGCGCCTGACGCACAGCCACCCGGGGCGCGTGGTGTGGGTGGTGTTCAACACCTTGATTGCCTTCATGTTGATGGAAATGAACGTGTTGGCCGCGCTGGGCGAGGTGCTGGGCTTGTATTCGAACGTGGCCATTGCCTGGATGATGGCGGTGGTGGCTGACCTGGTCATCAACAAACCACTGGGCCTGTCGCCCCAAGGCATCGAGTTCAAACGGGCGTATTTGTACGACATCAACCCGGTGGGGGTGGGGGCCATGGCGCTGGCATCGCTGCTGTCGGTGACCGCTTACCTGGGATTTTGGGGGGCATTGCCGCAAGCGTTTTCGGCCTTGATTGCCCTGGGCACGGCGCTGTTGGCATCCCCCTTGATTGCTTGGGCCACGCGGGGAAAGTATTACCTGGCGCGCTCCGGCCCCCATCCCAACCTTCCCCCGGCGGGGGAAGACGCCCAGGCCGAGGCAGGCAGTTATCAGCGGCTGCAAGTCAGAACCTGTGTCATCTGCGAACGCGACTATGAACTGCCAGACATGGCGCACTGCCCGGCCTACCAGGGGCCGATCTGTTCGCTGTGCTGCACGCTTGATGCCCGCTGTGGTGACCTCTGCAAACCGCGTGCGTCACTGGCCAGCCAGTGGACGGCCAGCCTGCGCTGGTTGCTGCCGCAGTCAACCTGGGCTTACCTTGACAAAGGCCTGGGCACGTTTCTGATGCTGATGGGGGTTATTGCCCCACTGCTGGCCAGTGTGTTTGGCTTGTTGTACCGGCAAGAAACGCAAGGTTTGGCGCAGTCGGTGGTAGACCCGGCCATGTTGAAAGCCTCGCAGGAGGCCTTGCAATCGGGCTTTGTCAAAGCTTATACAGCGTTGATTCTGATTGCCGGGCTATTGGCCTGGTGGGTGGTGCTGGCGCATAAAAGTCGCCAGGTGGCGCAAGAAGAGTCCAACCGGCAAACCGCACTTTTGTTGCGCGAGATAGAACTTCACCAGCAGACTGACCAGGCGCTGCAACATGCCAAACAGGTTGCCGAACAGGCGCGTGCCGCCGCTGACCTGGCCAACCAGGCCAAAAGCCGCTACATCAGCGCCATCAGCCACGAGCTGCGCACGCCGCTCAACAGCATTCTGGGCTACGCCCAATTGATGGGCGAAGATGCCAGCGTGCCAGAGCACCGCAAACAGGCGGTGCGGGTGATCAGGCGTGGGGGTGAACACCTGCTGCAGTTGATTGACGGCACGCTGGACCTGGCCCGCAGTGAGGCGGGTCGCCTGAGCCTCAACATCAAACCCCTGCCGTTTGAAGATTTTGTGCATGACATCGCCAGCCTGTTTGAGTTGCAAGCCCAGGACAAAGGGCTGCTGTTCTGCTTGGACATCGTCGCCAAGCTGCCGCTGGTCGTGCGTGCCGATGAAAAACGGGTGCGGCAGATTTTGATCAACCTGCTGGGCAATGCCGTCAAATTTACCGCCCGCGGACAGGTCACGCTGCGGCTGCACCATGCACATGACATGGCGCACATCGACATTGAAGACAGTGGCCCGGGTTTGTCAGAGGCGCAACTTCAGCAGATTTTTGAGCCTTTTGTGCGCGCCGACCTGGCCGGTGTACCCAGCCAGGGGGCGGGCTTGGGCCTGACGATTGCCAAAATGCTGACTGACTTGATGGGCGGCGAGCTGAGCGTTGCCAGCACGCCCGGCCGGGGGTCAACCTTTAGCGTCAAGCTGTTCTTGCCTGAAGTGCATGTGGCGCGTGATGCCAGCGTCTACTCGTCAGCCTCCAAACACCAAAACCGTTTGTTCATGCGTCGTCCACGGCGTGGTTACGTGGGGCTGCGGCGGCGCATTCTGGTGGTTGACAACGAAGAATCTGACCGCGACGTGCTGGGCAAATTGCTGCAACCACTGGGTTTTGAATTGCGTACTGCAGCCAGTGGCCATGACTGTCTGGACTTGCTGGCCAGCGGCTACCAGCCCGAGGTGATCTTGATGGACCTGGCCATGCCCGGCATTGACGGCTGGGAGACGATTCGCCGCTTGCGCGACATGCTCTCGCGCGGCGCGCGGCCACAGCCCTGCATTGCCATTGTGTCGGCCAACGCCTTTGACCGGGGCATGGACAACGACGTGGGTGTGCCCAGCGAAGACTTCATTCTTAAACCCGTGCGCCACACCGACTTGCTCGACTGGCTGGAGTCGCGTCTGAAC
>JBGSRY010000160.1:0-1660 GCA_041737325.1 Rhodoferax sp.
CCGTTTCTTGAGGTCGCCGTCATCATTCAACGCGTGGCCAACACCGGCCCCGGCGCGCGCTGGCAGCCCTGGCGCTGGGAGCTGGCCGACGTGGTGCGGCACGAGCCCGGCTTTGGCATCGAGCCGCGCCTGCTGTATGAAAATGAGAGCACCCAACGCTGGATGCACGGGGGCTTGAAGGTTGAATTGTTCAAAGATGATGCCGAAGGCTATTACCTCAACGCCACCACCGACGTGCCGAGTTGGTTTGTGCTGTGGCGCATGGAAGACGAACCCAGCGTGGCCGCTGAGCCCATTGCCCGCCCGTTGATTGCCACCCTGAGCTATTACGACGCGGGCCGTTGGCTCGACGCGCAGGAAACGGTGGAGCAAGTGCCTGCGCCGCCCGAAGTGCTGGCCTGGCTGGGGGCGTTTGTGGACGCGCATTACGTGATTGAAGCCAAGCGGCGCAAGCGCCCGGACAGCTTCAAGTCGCTCACCGACCGCTTTGGCAACCCGGCATCCATCAGCACCCTGAAGACCTTTGGTGGTGGCGGCGATGCTGGCGCTGGCGGCGAGCATCTGGCGGGTCAACGCGGTGCTGGTCAAACGGATGCTGGACAAAGCCGTGGCAGGCCAGTGGGTGGTAGCCACCATGGCTGAGGGGTTTCTGAGCCGTTGGTCGCAGCGCAAGCAAGCGCTGCGTGCGGGCCAGCCGGTGGTTGAGGATATCAAGCAAAATGTGGCTCCAGCCCTTGAAGAACCTGGGCTTGAAGCTACAAATTTCATATCAAAACCCCTGCCAGTTGCGCCCATTACGCCACCCCCAGCGCCTGCGCCCACGCTGGACGATGTGCAAGCGCTCCAGCCCAGCGACAGTTTTGCCCGTTTTGTGGCACGTGATGTGTCGCCCGACGTGCGCAACGCCGCCATGAAAAAACTCTTTGCCGACCCGCATTACAACGTGATGGACGGGCTCGACATTTACATTGACGACTATTCCATCGCCAGTCCTTTGCCCGCAGCCACGCTGCGCCAAATGGCCAGTGCCAAGTTTTTGAACTTGTTTGAAGAAGAACCGGCCCAAACCGATACCCCTCCACACACCCACGCATTGGCCTCTGTGCCTGCGCCAACCACCCTTACTAGAGACACTGCCCATGACGACCCTGATTTGCGACTGCAACCAGACCATGCCGCTGGACGCGCGCAGCTTGAGCGCGAGCCTGAACCAGCCCCTGACGCTGCACAGCAGCCTGTGTCGCCGCCAGGCGGCTGAGTTTTTGCAAGCTGCGGCTAGCGGCGATGCCTTGGTGGTGGCCTGCACGCAAGAGCAGCGCTTGTTTGGCGAACTCGCTCTGCAGGCCAAGATGAGCGCCCCGATCAAGTTTGTCAACATTCGTGAAACCGGTGGCTGGAGCCGTGATGCGGCCAAGGCCAGCCCCAAGATCGCCGCACTGTTGGCTGCAGCCCATTTGCCCGAGCCCGACCCAGTAGCCACGGTCACTTACAAGAGTGCCGGCCGCGCGCTGATCATCGGCCCTCTGGACGCGGCTGAGCGTGCCGCTGGGTTGTTGGGCGATGCGCTGGCGGTGACCTTGTTCACCCAGGGTGCGGGCGAGGCGGGCGCGGCACAGGAGCGCCGTTACCCGGTGTTGGGGGGGCAGATTCAGCAGATCAC
>JBGSRY010000086.1:0-7875 GCA_041737325.1 Rhodoferax sp.
GACTATCTGGAAAAAACCTACTGGTGGGCCTACACCCACCCCAACGCCGTCAAAGTCTTCGAGCGCCAATGGTTGGTAAACCTGATTTTGTGGGGCAATTTCGCCAAGCTGCGTGACTTGGCCCTGAACGACATGGGCCATCCCATCCACGGCCAGGTGCTGCAAGTGGCGTGCGTGTACGGCAATTTCACCGAGCACGTGGTGCGCCGTCTGGCTCCCGATGCGCACTTGAGCGTGATTGATGTCGCACCGGTACAAATCGCCAACCTGCATGACAAGCTGGGGCAGCAGCCGCAAGTGTCCGTGTTGCAGCAAGATTCGAGCGCGCTGCAGTTTGCGACCGCCAGCCAGGATACCGTGGTGGTGTTCTTCCTGCTGCACGAGCAACCGCTTGAGGTACGGCGCAAAACCGTAGCTGAAGCGCTTCGGGTGACCAAGCCGGGTGGCAAACTGGTCTTTGTGGATTACCACCAGCCCCGCCCCAGCAACCCGTTTCGCTACATCATGGTGCCCATCCTGCGCACCCTGGAGCCGTTTGCCATGGACTTGTGGCGCGGAGAAATCGCCCACTGGCTGCCTGACGATTGCCCGGTGACCAAGATCGAAAAAGAAACTTATTTTGGCGGCTTGTATCAAAAGGTAATGATCACCCGTTGAGGGTCAGAAAACCTGGTTTAAACCAGGCTGCCACCTAAAATAGCACGTTGTTGTTGGAAAAAATCACCTTGAAGTCTGCTCCTTCCCTGACCTTTTCCAAACTTGGTTGCATCAAGGGTGGACGACAACTTTTCAAAGATGTCGACTTCGAACTGACTGCCGGCCAATGGCTCTATGTGAGCGGTGCCAACGGGGTTGGCAAGACCAGTTTGCTGCGCATGGTTTGCGGACTGGCTACCGTGGATGCGGGTCAAATTTTGTGGAACCACACGCCCATTCAAACGCAAGCCGATGCCTACCGTCAAGACTTGTGTTACCTGGGGCATTTGAATGCGTTGCAGGAGTCCATGACAGTTGATGAAAACTTGTGCTTTACCTCGGCCTTGGGTGGCTTGGCCCCAACTGAAACCCAGCGCAAAGCCGTGCTGGTACGTTTTGGTATTCGTGGACGCAGCCAACAACTGGTTCGGCATTTGTCGCAAGGCCAAAAGCGCCGTGTGGCTTTGTCGCGCCTGGCCCTGAGCCCGGCACGGCTGTGGGTGTTGGATGAACCGTATGTGGCCATGGATGAAGCGGGGGTGCAAATGCTGGCCGATTTGATTGCCGCACACCTGGCCAAAGGCGGCCTGGCGGTGTTGACCAGCCACCAACGGGTGGCCATTGGCAGCATCCCGGCCCAGTTACTGGAGTTGAAAGCCGCATGAATTCGCGCATTCCATCCATTGGCACCAGCAGCGTGATGCTGGCCATCCTGAAACGCGAAATTGCCTTGGGGTTACGGCAAAAAGGTGAAGTGTTGACACCGCTGGTGTTTTTTGTGGTGGTTGCCAGCCTGTTCCCGCTCGGGGTGGGCGCTGAATCCAACCTGTTGTTGCGCATGGCCCCTGGGGTGTTATGGGTCAGTGCCCTGCTGGCGGCGATGCTGTCGCTGCAGCGCATGTTTGCCACCGACCATGCCGATGGTTCACTGGAACAAATGGTGCTGTCTGCAACCCCGCTGGGCTTGCTGGTGCTGTCCAAAGCGCTGGCGCATTTTTTACTCTCTGGTTTGCCGTTGGTACTGGTGGCCCCGATTCTGGGATTGCAGTTTGGTCTGGACAACCGCGCCATGGGCATCTTGATGGCAACGCTGCTGCTGGGCACACCCACTTTGAGCTTGATTGGCAGTATTGGCGCGGCACTGACGCTGGGGGTGCGTGGTGCCGGGGTGTTGTTGTCGTTGCTGATCTTGCCACTCTATATACCGGTGCTGATTTTTGGTGCAGGTGCCGTTGAGGCCGATGCCGCAGGCTTGGGCATCGGCGGTCACTTCTCTTTGTTAGCGGCACTGCTGGTGCTGTCGCTCTTTTTCTCACCCTTGGCCACCGCGGCCGCTTTGAGGATTTCTCTCGAATGAACTTACGCGAAATACATTGGTTCAAGTTTGCCTCACCGCAAAACTTTTATTTTTTAGCCGGAAAAATGTGGCCCTGGTTTGCCGCTCTGGCCACGGTGCTGACACTGGTCGGGTTGTGGATTTCATTTTTTGTAGCCCCGGTGGATGCACAGCAAGGTCAAGGCTACCGCATCATTTTTGTCCATGTGCCGGCTTCGCAAATGTCGATGTTCATTTATTTGGTCATGGCGGGTTGGGCTGGTTTTGGCTTGGCGTTCAACACCCGCCTGTCCGGCATGATGGCCTCGGCGTTGGCCCCCACCGGTGCCCTGTTTGCTTTCTTGTCGCTGATCACCGGCTCACTGTGGGGTAAACCCATGTGGGGCGCTTGGTGGGTGTGGGACGCACGTCTGACTTCCGAGCTGATCCTGTTGTTTCTTTACCTCGGCTTTTTGGCCTTGCAGGCCAGTATTGATGACCCGCGCCGCGCCGACAAGGCCTGCGCAGTGCTGGCGCTGGTGGGGGCGGTGAATGTGCCCATCATTTATTTTTCGGTCAAATGGTGGAACACGCTGCACCAAGGCGCTTCGGTTTCCATGAAGGGCTCGGCCATGGCTGCGCCCATGCTGGCCGGCATGCTGGTGATGGTGTTTGCGTTCTGGATGTACACCATCGCCATCGCGTTGCTGCGGGTTCGCAGCATTATTCTCGACCGTGAACGTCATACAGAATGGGTGAAACATGCAGTGGAATAGCGTTGCAGAATTTTTGAACATGGGCGGTTACGCCTTCTATGTCTGGGGCAGTTTTGGCATCACCGCACTGGTGGTGGTGTACGAGGTTTGGGAAGTGCGTGCCCGACGGCGCGACGTTTTGCGAAACCTTTTGACCGAAACCACGTCAACCTCTGATTGAACTTACTTTTACAACCATGAAACCTCGTCACAAACGTGCTGCCCTGATCGTTGGGGCTCTTGCGGCTATTGGCATCGCCGCCTACTTTGTTCTGAATGCGTTTCAGAGCAACCTTGTCTTCTTCTTTACGCCCAGCCAAGTGGAGTCGGGTGAAGCCCCCAAAAACCGCACGTTCCGGGTCGGTGGCATGGTGAAAACCGGGTCGGTGCAGCGCGACAACCTGACGGTGTCGTTCGTGGTCACCGACACCCTCAAGGAAGTCCCGGTGACCTACACCGGTATCCTGCCCGATTTGTTCCGCGAGGGTAAGGGTGTGGTGGCGCAAGGCCAACTCAAAGGTGACGGCAAATTCACCGCCACGGAGGTGCTTGCCAAACACGATGAGAACTACATGCCGCCCGAGGCCCAGCACGCCATGGATCAAGCGGCGCTGGAAAAAGCCAGCAAAACATTGAAGTAACAGCACAAGTCCTATTGACAACAGCCCCTCATTTAAAAGGCTCACCATGATTCCTGAACTTGGACATTTCGCACTGATTCTTGCCCTACCGGTGGCTGCCGCACTGGGGTTACTCAGCGTGGCTGGCGGTCAAAATGGCCGCGCTGACTGGATGGCACTGGCCCGCCCTGGGGCCCAGGCCTTGTGGCTGCTGACCGGCTTTTCGTTTCTGTGCCTGACCTATTCGTTTTACACCAACGATTTTTCGGTGATGTATGTGGCTCAGCACTCCAATACCCAATTGCCTGACATCTACCGCATCGCGGCGGTCTGGGGTGGCCACGAGGGCTCACTGCTGCTGTGGCTGTTGATGCTGACAACCTGGATGATGGCGGTGTCGCTGTTTTCGAACCAGTTGCCCGATGTGATGGTGTCACGCGTATTGGGCGTGCTGGCTCTGATTGCAGTCGGCTTTTTGATGTTCATGTTGATCACTTCCAGCCCCTTCACCCGTCTGGCAGACATCCCCGACAACGGCCGTGACCTGAACCCGCTGCTGCAAGACCCGGGCCTGGTGTTTCACCCACCCATGCTGTACATGGGGTATGTGGGCATGTCGATTCCATTTGCATTCTCAATTGCCGCGCTGCTCAATGGCCGCCTGGATGCCGCCTGGGCGCGCTGGACCCGCCCTTGGGCCACTGCGGCCTGGATCTGCTTGACCATTGGCATTGCCATGGGTTCCTGGTGGGCTTACTACGAGCTCGGCTGGGGTGGCTGGTGGTTTTGGGATCCGGTAGAAAACGCCTCGTTTCTGCCTTGGCTGGTGGGCACCGCACTGATCCACTCGCTGGCCGTGACCGAAAAGCGTGGCCTGTTCAGAAGCTGGACCATCATGCTGTCACTGATCGCATTTTCTTTGAGTCTGCTGGGGACTTTTCTGGTGCGTTCAGGCGTATTGACTTCCGTGCACGCCTTTGCCTCTGACCCGAAACGCGGCATTTTCATTCTGCTTTTCCTGGCCGTGGTGGTGGGCAGTTCACTGGTCTTGTTTGCGGCACGTTCTGGCAAAGTACGCTCTGGTGGCTCGTTTGCGCTGGTGTCGCGTGAAAGCTTTTTGCTGGTCAACAACGTGCTGCTGACCACAGCGGCAGCAGCGGTGCTGTTGGGCACGCTGTACCCGTTGATCATTGACGCGCTCAACCTGGGCAAGCTGTCGGTAGGGCCACCCTACTTCAATGCCGTGTTTGCTCCCATCATGATTCCGGTGCTGTTCTTTATGGTCATCGGCAGCTTTGCGCGCTGGAAAAATGACACCGTGGCAGAGCTCGCCAAGAAACTTCGCCCCATCGCCGTCATTTCAGTTCTTCTGGGGTGTGCCGCCCCCCTGCTGGTGGGGCCTTGGTCCGCACTGGTGGCGTTGGGTCTCACACTGGCCATCTGGATTGTGCTGGCCTCTGCACTGCAAATTTACCGCCAACTCAAGGACACGGTGCACTGGAAGTCCACACCCATTTCCTACTGGGGCATGCACGTGGCCCACATTGGTATAGCCATCTGCGTGGTGGGCATCACCATGGTCAAGGGTTATGAAACCGAAAAAGATGTGCGCATGACCATGGGCGACACCGTGGAAGTGGGTGGCTACACCTTCCGTCTGACTGACATCCGCCAAGTACCCGGCCCCAATTACAACGCCGACCAAGGCACGGTGGAGTTGATCAAAGACGGCCAGGTGCTGCGCACCCTGCACCCACAAAAGCGCAATTATTTTTCATCCACCATGCCCATGACCGAAGCCGCCATCGACAGCAATTTGACGCGTGATGTGTATGTGTCTTTGGGTGAAAAACTCGAAGGGGTTGGCAAACCAGCATGGGCCATGCGGGTCTACCACAAACCGTTTGTGACATGGATCTGGTTTGGTTGCCTGTTCATGGCGCTGGGTGGCGGCATGGCCGCGCTGGATAAACGCTATCGCAAAAAAGCTGCGGCCAAACGCGCAGCCCATGACATGCAAGGTGTGACAGCATGAAAAAGGCGTACATCCCGCTGGGTATTTTTGTGGTCTTGCTGGTGTTTCTGGCCATTGGCCTGACCCGCGACCCGCATGAAATTCCATCACCCTTGATTGGCAAACCGGCTCCGGTGTTCACCGCCCCGGTATTGGACAAACCCGGGCAAACTTTTTCCAGCAAAGACATGCTCGGCAAGGTGTGGCTGCTCAACACATGGGCTTCGTGGTGCGTGGCGTGCCGCGAAGAGCATCCGATTCTGGTCGAGTTCTCCAAGACCAATCCATTGCCCATTATTGGTTTGGACTACAAAGACAAGGATGCAGAAGGCCTGAAATGGCTGGCGCGCTTTGGCAACCCTTATCAACTTGCCGTGACCGACCAGGATGGCCGCATTGGCATTGACTTTGGTGTCTACGGTGTGCCTGAGAGCTTTGTCATCGACAAAGCCGGTGTCATCCGCTACAAACAAATTGGCCCTTTCACCGAAGAATCGATTCAAAAGAAACTGATTCCCTTGATCAAGGAGCTGAACCAATGAAACTCCTGATCACGCTTTTTCTGGCGCTGCAATTCTCTTTTGCCGTGCAGGCGAACGAGGCTGCACCCCTGGCAGATGACCCCGTCGTGGAACAACGCCTGATTTCCATTGCAGAAGAATTGCGCTGCCTGGTATGCCAAAACGAATCTCTTGCCGGGTCACGTGCCGACCTGGCCAATGACTTGCGCCGTGAAGTACGCACCTTGATCAAATCAGGTAAATCAGATGCCGAAATTAAAGATTTTTTAGTGACCCGCTATGGTGACTTTGTGCTCTACCGCCCCCAAGTCAAACCGGTCACCTGGCTGCTTTGGTTTGGCCCACTGTTGCTGTTGGTCGGTGCGATCTGGTTGTTGGTCAGCATCATCCGACGCAGCCAAGCGCAAAAAGACACGCCCGTGCTGGATGCTGAAAAGCGCGCCAAAGCACAAGCCCTTCTTCAAGAAAACGACTCCTCAAAATGAACTTATTTATTGGTTTGGCTGCACTGTTGACGCTGCTGGTTGTAGCCTGGTTTATCCGCCCCCTATTGGGTACACCCAAATCGAATGGTGTCTCGGCCGAAAAACTCAACGCTTCGATACACCGCGACCAGCTTGCCGCACTCGAAGCAGACTTGGCCCGGGGTGTAATCAGCAAACAAGACTTTGAGACCACACGCGATGAATTGCAACTGCGTTTGCTGGACGACACAGAAAGCTTTGAAGCGACTCCGGCACAAAACCATGCCAGTTTCTGGAGTTCAAAGCGCACAGCAGTGGCATTGGCAGTGAGCTTGCCGGTGCTGGCATTGGGTGTTTACCTGAAGCTGGGAACGCCCGCAGCCATCAACCCACAGGTCAGTGCGGCTTCGCAAACCAATGACCCGCAAGTGCAGCAAATGATCGACTCACTGGTAGCCAAGCTCAAAGCCAACCCCGACAACCCCGAAGGTTGGGCCATGTTGGCACGCTCCTACAAGGTCATGGGACGGCTTGCTGAAGCGCAACAGGCCTATGCAAAAGCAGGTCCGGCTGTGCATGGCAACCCCGATATGCTGGTGGACTACGCTGAAATTTTGGCTGTGATGGCCAACAACAACTTCATTGGTGAACCCAAGAAATTGGTGGATGAAGCTTTGGCCCTGAACCCGCAGCATCCGATGGCCTTGATGATGGCCGGCGTAGCGGCTTACCAGCATACGGATTTCAATGGTGCTGTAGCTGCGTGGACAAAACTGCTGGTGCTGCTGCCGCCGGGCTCGCCAGATGCCCAACAAATTGAAGCCAATATTGCTGATGCCCAGGCCAAGGGTGGTATGACAAAAGGCGAAAGCAACCAGCTCCCCCCAGTTCCAGAGGGTGCAGCAGCTGGCATGACCCAGGCGAATGTGAATCAAATGGTGGACCGTCTGGCTGAGCGTCTCAAAAACAACCCGGATGACCTGGCGGGCTGGGCCCGTTTGGCGCGCGCCTACAAGGTGCAAGGCCGCCTGGAAGAAGCCGCCAGTGCTTATGCCAAGACGGGTAAGTTAATGGACGCTGACCCTGACTTGCTAACGCAATACGCAGACTTGCTGGCCATGCAAAGCAAGAGTTTGCAAGGTAAACCCTCTGACCTGGTCAACAAGGCATTGGCCCTGGCGCCCAAGCACCCCATGGCCCTGATGATGGCTGGACAAGCCGCTTACCAGGCTGGTCAATATGCCAAAGCCGTTGGACACTGGGAAACCGCTCTGAGCACCTTACCGGCAGACTCACCCGACATAGCCCCCATCAAAGCTGAAATTGCGGATGCCAAATTGAAAGCAGGAACGTAAACGGCCAGCGAAGTCATCTTGCGCAGAGCGGCAATTCTTAGGAGCATGGTGTCCACTTCAACCAAGGTGGACACATGGACACTCCAAGAATTCAACTGCCGCAGCCCGGACGTCGGCGCGGGCGCTACAGCGAGC
>JBGSRY010000195.1:0-2463 GCA_041737325.1 Rhodoferax sp.
GCCCATGTCGATGGCCAGGCCCAGCAAGCCAATGCTGATCATGCCGGCAATGATTTTGTCGGACCAAAAATACTCACGTGCCTCCAGAATGCGAAAGCCCAGCCCGTTGTTGACCGCAATCATTTCTGACACGATCACCACAATGAACGCCGTGCCAATGCCAATGCGCACGCCCGACAAAATGTGTGGCACAGCGGCTGGCAACATCACCCGCAAAAACATCGTGCTTTGGCTGGCCCCCAGGTTGCGTGCCGCCCGAATGTAGATGCCGTCCACATGCCGCACCCCGGCAATGGTGTTGATGAGCACGGGGAAAAATGCGCCAATGGCAATCAAAAATACCGCTGGCGGGTTGCCCAGCCCAAACCACAAAATGGCCAGCGGAATGTAGGCAATCGGCGGAATCGGGCGCAGCACCTGCGTCAAAGGGTTGAGCAAGGCATACACCTTGGGGCTGGCGCCCATCATCAAACCCAAAGGCAAAGCCAGGCTCGCCCCAATGGCAAAGCCCGACACCACACGCCACATGCTGCCCAGCGAGTCCACAATCAGCTCGCCCGACACGGCCCAGGCCAGCCAGCTGCCCGCCGCTGCGTCGTAGGGCGCTTGCGGCAGCAGGTAGCTGACCCAACGCTCCACCACCGCCACCGGCGACGGCAACACATGGGCGTTGACCCAGCCCAGTGAAGCGGCCATTTGCCACAGCACCACCAAAGCCACAGGCACCACCAGGCCAGTGGCGGCATCACGCCATTTGAATTGAGTCATGGTGTTGTTCCGTTCCGCTCTTACTTGATGCCCATGGACTTTTTGGCCTGATCCAGCAAGTCGGTTTTGACCCACTCGGTGGCCACTGGCGGCTTGGTCATTTTGCCAATGCCGTGCTTGGCCATGGTGTCGGTGGTGATCTGGATGTGGGCCGGGGTGATGTCAAACGAATAGGGCGAATTGCCAATGGCATCCTTGAAGTCGCTGGAGCTGATCTGGCCCTTGAAGATGGTTTGGGTGACGTATTTTTCTGCCGTGGCAGGGTTGTCAATGAAGGTCTTGGTGGCTTCAACAAAGCAGCGCATGAACTTTTCAGCGGTGGCGCGGTGCTCTTTGTAAAACTTCTCGGTCATTACCAAAGTGCGCACCGGCGAGCCAATGGGGGTGTCAAACGGCTTCATCACCTCGGTGCCAAAACCCTTGTTGAGCGCCTGTGAGGCTTGCGGCTCGGTCTGCATGATGGCATCGACGTTTTTACCCATCAAGGCTTGGTTCAAGTCGGGGTAAGACAGGTAAATGATGTGCACATCTTTGCCGGGCGCGTCTGCTGAGGTGAGCCCGTTTTGCGACAACTCGGCCGCCAGCAACACCTCTTGGATGCTGCCACGGGTCACCCCTACTTTTTTGCCCTTGAGGTCTTTGACCGACTTGATGCCCGCATCAGGCCGCGCCACCAGCCGCGCGCCACCCTGTGCAAAGCCCGCCACCACGTAAATCGGAACACCTTTGGCACGCCCGGAAATGGCGGCTTCAGAGGCGCTGGCACCCACATCCAACTCGCCGGCAATCATGGCCTGCATGATGTCGAGGCCTTTGGCAAAGGTGCTCTCTTGCACGGTGATGCCGCACTTGGGGCCAATTTCCTTGATGTAAGAGATGGCACCAAAGTGCGCCAGCTTGAGGTTACCCAGGCGAATCACATCGTCTGCGGCGTGGGCTTGGGTGACCAGGGTTGCAGCGGCCAGGCAAAGGGTGCGAAGGGAAGTTTTGAACATGCGGTGTCTCCTTGTGTTGTGTCCACCTTATTCATTGCACAAGGTGTGCCAACCAGAAACTACCGCACCATCAAATTTAAACCCTTGATTTCATTGACTATTTTATTTTTATGCTGCACTGCAAGGTGCTGAAATTCAGACTTTCAACGCCGAGCTGTCTGAAAATCCGCAAACCTCAAAACTTCTCGTGCGGCTGCAAATAGCGCCACTGCCCCACCGGCAGGTTGCCCAGCATCACATTGCCAATGCGCACGCGCTTCAAGCCCACCACTTTCAGACCGACTTGCTCGCACATGCGGCGAATCTGGCGTTTTTTGCCCTCATGCAGCACAAAGCGCAACTGCTCGGGGTTTTGCCATTCAACCTTGGCGTGTTGCAACGCCTGGCCGTCCAGGCTCAGGCCGTGGCGTAACAGCGCCAGCTTGTCAGCCGGGAACACCGACTGCACATCTTGGCTGATGGGGTCGTCATCGTCAATGCGGCTCAACTGTGTCACCTGGCCCGGACGCGCCGCCTGCTGTGCTTTGGCCATGCGCGCGGCAGCGCCCGGTGCAGCCGCGTAGGTGGCCGCCGCCGAGCTGGCTGCCGCCGCATTGGCAACCCCCGTGTACATCACCCGCACCAGGTATTCCTTTTCCATCACCGTGTCTTCACCAATCAGCTGGCGCGCCACCCGGCCGTCTTGCGTCAGCACCAAGAG
>JBGSRY010000196.1:0-7805 GCA_041737325.1 Rhodoferax sp.
AGTTTTGACCTCTTGGCTGCGGGTCATGGGAACCCAGATTCCTACGACGAGGATTTGAACGGGGCCCTCGTGCTTGATGAGTGTGCTACGTGGCTCAACACTCGCACCTTTGCCGATAAAGACCGGGCTGCTGTGCTGGACTATTTCGCCCATGCTCGCAAGCATGGCTATGACACTTGGTACATCATGCAAGCCGTCATCCAGGTCGATAAGCAGCTTCGTGAGGCGTTCATTGAGCAGACGGTTCGCCACACCAGTTTTAAGAATGTTCGCATCCCCTTTGTGGGTTGGATACTGTCGTCGCTTTTTGGCGAAAAGGCTGGCTATTTGCCCAACTTTCACACGGCCATTTATCGCATTGGCACAAACCCGCAAGACCTCGTAGCAAATCGCGCCACTTTTGTCGGTCGTGATGTGGAACCTTGCTATGACACACGCCAAGTCTTTCAGGAAAGCTATCCCCATGGCACACATACCGTCTTATCTCCCTGGCACATCAAAGGTCGTTACATGCAGCAACCTAAACGCGGCTTCTGGGCAGCTTTATTCAGTGGTCTGTTGGGTAGCCCTGTCCCTGCTGTTCCCGTGGCTCCTGTGCGCGTTGTGCGTGACCCTGTGGCCCTTAAAGCTGCCGCTCATGCTCGAACTTTGCCCGTTAATGAGCGCATCCCTTTCATGCGTGCTGCTCTTGCTGCCACAAATCGATCTTTTCAAGGGGCGGGGCTAGTGCTGCCCGACGGGGTGCGTTAGCGCCCCTGAGGGCGGCGCGAAGCGCCGCCCTAGATTTATCCAATAAACACTTTAGAACACCATATCCATCAATCCAAAAAAAGACCCGGCACAGCGCTAACTGTCCGGGTCATGACTGAAACAAAAAAGGGGTTTGCTTCAATGATTCGAATTATCGACGGTATCGCTTATGAGTCAAGTACTGGCGATGGCATCAACGTTAAAGTCTATGACCTTGGCAACGGTCACCTCGAATTTTCTGGGGTACGTGAAACGGTTTGGCGCGAATCCGATATGTCCCCCATGGCTGTCGAAATGTACTTAGAGGCTCTTGAACGTCATCGGTCTGAGACTGAGCAGGAAAGAGCGCTGCAACGCCTCCAGATCGCTGCCAGTCGCGCTAAAAAGAATGTCCGTCGTCTCTGTAAAGTCATGGGTGCGAACACTCTTTTGACGCTCACATATCGAGCCAATGTTGTCGATCTTGCCCAGTGCAAGAAAGACCTAAAAGAGTTCGTTCGTCGGCTTCGTCGTGTTCTTCCTGATTTCAAGGCTGTGGCTTGTTTCGAACAACAGGAACGTGGTGCATGGCACGTGCATCTTGCTACCCTTCGTTTCCCTTCTTTCTTGACTCCCCAGGGCTGTAACGCTAGCGTTAAAGTCAAATCTTTTAACCTCATTCGCGCGGTATGGCGGTCTGTGACAAAGGCCAACGGCGGTAACGTTGACATTGCCAACACAAAACGGGGCGCTGCTCGCTCTCCTGCGAAGATTGCTGCCTATATTGCAAAGTACATTTCAAAGGCTTTTGTTGACGGCCAAGCTGGTTCAAACCGTTGGACAAGGTTTGGCGATGTTGAGGTGCCTCTACCCCGCGATGCGGGTCGTTTTCCCGATATGCGTTCTGTCGTTGAGTATGGTTTTTCTCTGGTTCACGACTGCGCAAAGATCGTTGATCAGCATCTTTCAAAGTGGGGTGACTGGTTTTTCTTGGTTGCAGAGAATCAGGCCCCTCTAGCCGTTGCATAATTCTCTAAAGGGGGATTCCATGGGCTATCAAGATCGTGATTACTATCGTGAGCGTTGGGCTAAACGTGAGGGCTTTACTGAGCGTTCGCCCATGCGCATGAGTCTTGGCAAATCTTCAGTTCTTTCTCCTCCTCCTCCTCCTTCTCCCCCTACAAATTTTCCTTTTCGGTCTCGCCCTTCTCGTTCATCATCTGGGTGGCATTGGTCTTTGTCAGTCTTGGCTACTGTGTTCATCTGTTTGCTTGTCTGGTTCCTTTTGAGGGCTGTCGTTAGGTTCCGTTAATGCTGGTTGGTTATGCGCGTGTCTCAACCCTTGAACAGTCATCTGATTTGCAGTTAGCGGCCTTCAAAAAGCATGGGATTACTGTGGTGCATGCTGAGACTCAGAGCAGCATAAAAAAGCGTCCTGTTCTTGACCATGTTTTGCATAGTGTTCTCATGCCAGGTGATGTTCTCTGCGTTTACAAGCTTGATCGTCTTTGTAGGTCAATGGTGCACTTTGTTCAGATTTTTGAAGTGCTCAAAAAGAAGGGCTGCGGCTTCCGGTCATTGACTGAGTCCATAGAGACTGAAAGCCCACAAGGTCGCATGTTTTTAAACCTGCTTGGCGTTTTTGCTGAGTTTGAGCGTGAGTTGATTCGGGAGCGTTGTTATGCTGGGCAACAAGCTGCAAGGGCTCGGGGTCAAACTTGGGGAAGGGTGGCGAAACTGTCACCTGCTGAGGCTTTGCAGGTTGCCTCAATGTGGCGTTCTGGCTGGTATGACCAGGCTCTTTTGGCCGATATGTTTGGTATGTCTGTTTCTGGCCTCAGAGACTCAATCCATCGAGCTGAGAAGCGTGGCCGTTGGAAACCCAACAAGTGATAAGTAAAATGAAATGATGCTTGATGACCGTGCGAAGTTATTGCTGAAAGCGCTGGTAGAACGCTACATTGCCGACGGGCAGCCGGTGGGGTCACGCACGTTATCCAGAGCTTCGGGTCTGGAGTTGTCGCCTGCCACCATTCGCAATGTGATGTCTGACCTGGAGGTGTTGGGCTTGATCGCCAGCCCGCATACATCGGCCGGGCGTATTCCGACTGCACGTGGCTACCGCTTGTTTGTTGATACCATGCTGACGGTGCAACGAGGGGAGCTGGGCGCGCACAGTCTGGCTCCGGATCAACCTCAAAAAGTGATCTCCAACGCGGCCAACTTGTTGTCAAATCTGTCCCAGTTTGTCGGCGTGGTGATCGCGCCACGGCGCACTTCGGTGTTTCATCACATCGAATTTTTACGTTTGTCCGACCGGCGTGTGCTGGTCATCATTGTGTCGCCCGAGGGCGATGTGCAAAACCGGGTCATCTTCACTGAAGCGGATTACACCCAGGCGAGTTTGGTCGAGGCGGCCAATTACCTCAACGCCAATTTTGTTGGCTTGGCCATTGACCAGGTGCGTGAGCGTCTGAAGGCCGAAGTGGACTCGCTGCGGGCCGAAATTGCGACCTTGATGCAGGCCGCAGTGGCTGCGAATTCAGAAGTTTTGTCAGAGGCGCAGGATGAGGTGGTGATCTCGGGCGAGCGCAACCTTTTGTCGGTGAGTGATTTTTCCAACGACATGAGCCATTTGCGTCGTGCGTTTGATCTGTTTGAGCAAAAAGCGCAACTGATGCGTTTGCTTGATGTCACGGGCCAAGCCGAGGGGGTGCGCATTTTCATCGGTGGCGAGAGTCAAGTGGTGCCGTTCGAAGACTTGTCGATTGTCAGCGCGCCCTATGAAGTTGATGGCTTGGTGGTGGGCACCCTGGGCGTGGTTGGGCCCACACGCATGGCCTATGACCGCATGATCCAGATTGTGGACATCACCTCTAAACTGGTCAGCAACGCACTCAGCCACCACAAGTAGGCCTTTACAATCATCGGTTCGGTCGGGCCGTTAGCTCAGTTGGTTAGAGCAGAGGACTCATAATCCTTTGGTCCACAGTTCAAGTCTGTGACGGCCTACCATCAAAAATAGAGCTATAATTCATAGCTTAGCGGCTGTAGCTCAGTTGGATAGAGTACTTGGCTACGAACCAAGGGGTCGTGGGTTCAATTCCTGCCAGCCGCACCAAAAAAGTAAAGCCCGCAACCTTCAACAAGTTGCGGGCTTTTTCTTGTCTCAAATCTGCCTTCAGGAAGACCATGAGCAAAGCGTTTACCCGCGAGCCCGACGCGGATGATGATGACGATGTGCCGTTGCCACCTTTGCCTGCGGCGGGCAAAAACTACATGACACCAGCCGGTTATGCTGACATGCGCACTGAATTGCTGGACTTGATTGACACCGAACGGCCCAAAATGGTTGATGTGGTGCATTGGGCCGCCAGCAATGGCGATCGGTCTGAAAACGGTGATTATTTATACGGCAAGAAGCGTTTGCGCGAGATTGACCGGCGGATTCGGTTTTTGACCAAACGCCTGGAAATCGCCGAAGTGATCGACCCCAGTATCCATCACGGCACCGACCAAATCTTCTTTGGGGCTACGGTCACCTACCTTGAGGACGGGCGGGTTGAGCGCACCATCACCATTCGTGGCATTGATGAAGCGGTCAGTGCGCGCGGTGAGGTGAGTTGGGTGTCGCCCATCGCCAGAACCTTGCTCAAGGCGCGTCCGGGCGATGTGTTAGCGCTGAAGATGCCAACCGGTGTGCTTGAAATTGAAGTGCTGGACGTGCGCTATCCGGCACCGCTCATGGATTGAATGGCGCGGCGTTGGTGATGCGCTCAGCCCGTATCACCACCGGGGTTCGGCGCAGGTTGCGTAACACGGCTTCGAGTTGGTTCAGATCCCGCACCGCAATGACAAAACGCAAGTCCATGGCCGCAGCGCCTGCATCGTCGGTCATGTCGATGTGGGTAATGTCGGCTTCAGACACCGCCAGGGCGGCAGCCACCTTGGCCAGGACACCTTTGCCATTGGTGACGGTGACCACAATGCCGGTCTCAAACGTGCGCACGGGCTCATCGCTCCATTCCACCCGCAGGAAACGTTCGCTGTCTTTGTATTGCAGTTTTTGCGCCACTTGGCAGCCGAGTGCGTGCACCGTAAGACCTTCACCACGACCCAAATACCCCAGGATGCTGTCACCGGGGATGGGCCTGCAGCAGGTGGCAAAGCGAACCGAGGTGTTTTCGCTGCCATCGATTTGAACGCTGGCTTGGGCTACTGCATTGCTGGCACCAAAGCGTTCACGGGTGATCAACAGCGCATCCGGTTTTTCACCCTGTTCAGCCAACAAGTTGGTCAACCGTTTGGCCACAATGCTGGCAATGCGTTTGCCCAGGCCAATGTCGGTCAACAGTTCGGCGCGTGAACGGTTACCACTGAAACGCAGCAGTTTGTCCCAAATGATTTCGTGCAGCTTGTCACTGCCCGGCAGATTTTCTATGCCTTCTGCACGCACCGCCTGCAACAGCATTTTTTCGCCCAAATACTGTGAGTCAGACTGTGCCATGGTGCGCAGGTTTTGCCGGATTTTGGAGCGCGCACGAGCCGTTCGCACAAACCCGAGCCAGGCCGGATTGGGGCTGGAGCCGGGGTCGGTGATGACTTCAATGACATCACCATTCTTGACTTCGGTGCGCAACGCCACTTGTTCGTTGTTGATTTTTGCTGAAACGGCGTGGTCACCGACATTGCTGTGAATGGCGTAGGCAAAGTCCACCACCGTGGCCCCACGTGGCATCGCCATGATGCGGCTTTTGGGGGTGAATACATAAACCGCGTCCGGGAACAGGTCAACTTTGACGTGGTCCCAAAACTCAGCGGCATCACGGGTCTCGTCCTGAATGTCCAGCAACGACTGCAACCACTTGGAACCCATGCGGTCGCTCAAAGAAACCTCGTCGTGCGCTTCGCTCTTGTACAGCCAGTGCGCAGCCACGCCGGTTTCGGCGATCACATGCATGGCTTCGGTACGCAGTTGAAATTCCACATTCACCCCGGACGGCCCCACCAGGGTGGTGTGCAGGGACTGGTAGCCGTTGATTTTGCTGATGGCAATGTGGTCTTTGAACTTGCCCGGTACCGGTTTGTAGAGCTGGTGCAACAAACCCAGACCGGTATAGCAGTCGATCAGATGCGGCACGATGACCCGAAAACCGTAAATGTCGGTGACTTGGGCAAAGCTCAAATTTTTTTCTTCCATCTTGGCGTAGATGGAGTACAGCGTTTTCTCGCGCCCGGCAATGCGCACCGACATGCCGTAATGCGAGAACGTGGCTTCCAGGTCGGCCTGCACTTTGCCGATCAGGTCGCGGCGACGGCTGCGCGCCTTGGCCACCGCTTTGGCAAGGATCGCATAGCGCCAGGGACGCAAAAACCGGAACGACAGATCTTGCAGTTCACGGTACGTTTGGTTCAAGCCGAGACGGTGCGCAATGGGGGCATAGACATCCAGCGTCTCGGAGGCGATGCGTTGCCATTTTTCGCGTGGCGCATCTGCCAGCGTGCGCATGTTGTGCGTTCGATCCGCCAGTTTGATCAGGATGACGCGCACGTCGCGCGCCATCGCCAGCAGCATCTTGCGAAACGACTCAGCCTGGTTTTCTTCGCGGGTGTTGAATTGCAGCTTTTCGAGTTTGGTCAAGCCGTCCACCAGTTCCGCCACCGGGGAGCCAAAACGCTCAATCAAATCAGGCTTGGTGATGCCGCAGTCTTCCATGGTATCGTGCAGCAGCGCGGCCATCAGGGCCTGGGCATCCAGCTTCCATTCGGCGCATTGGGCTGCGACCGCGATCGGGTGGGTGATGTAGGGTTCGCCGCTGTTGCGCAGCTGACCCAAGTGTGATTCGTCGGCAAACCGGTAGGCCAGACGCACACTGGCCAGATCGGTTTCGCTCAGGTAGTCAAGTTTGCTGGTTAGCCGCGCAAAGCTGGCCGAAGCCGCATTGTTTGCTGCGGCACTTTGGGGGCTTTCAGGTGGGCTGACTTTGCGGGTGACCATGTCTTGAATATAGCGCGCTGGCCCTTGGTTTTGCCGCTGGCAATAAAAAAGCACCGCAAGCGGTGCTTTGAGCGTGTGCGCTGAAGAAGTCTTACAAAGGCACTTTTTTCAGCATTTCAATGCCGACCTTGCCGGCGGCAATTTCACGCAAGGCGGTCACGCCGGGTTTGTTTTTGCTTTCAACCTTGGGGGTATGTCCATGGCTGAGCATGCGTGCACGGTACGACGCAGCCAACACCAATTGAAAACGATTGGGAATCTGCAACAGGCAGTCTTCTACGGTGATACGGGCCATGAATTCTCCAAAACCAGGTGGGGCACTGTCAGAGTTGCAGTGCTTTGAACGTTTCAGCTCGGGCGCGGCGCTGCGCCAGATACTTGAGTCTTTGCGCGTGAACGATTGATTTGAGGTCAAAAACCGCACCATCGAAAGATTCGTTGATTATAACGAAGTCAAACTGATGCGCTTGTGCCATCTCAAGTGCGGCATTGCGCAGGCGCACTTCGATCACTTCGGCACTGTCTTCGCCGCGGCGTTCCAGTCGTGAGCGCAGTTCTTCCCAACTTGGGGGCAGGATGAAAACCGTGACAGCATTGGCAAAAATGTTTTTGATCTGCAACGCACCCTGGTAGTCAATTTCCAGGATCACATCTGCCCCCTGGGCCATGCGCTCCTCAATCGCTTTGCGGGAAGTGCCGTAGCGGTGGTTGTGCACGTGGGCCCATTCCACAAATGACTGGGCTTGCACCATGGCATCGAATTCGGCATCGGACACAAAGAAATACTCGCGCCCGTGTTTCTCTTGGCCGCGCGGAGCCCGGGTGGTGTGTGACACCGACGGCTGCACATGCGCGTCCAGTTCCATCAAGGCCTTGACCAGGCTCGATTTGCCCGCGCCACTGGGCGCAGCCACCACAAACAGGTTGCCGGGATACTCCATGGACTGCATAGGCCTTGCCCTTCAGGTTCGAAGAAAGGAGCCTATTCTATGTTTTGAACCTGTTCGCGCATCTGCTCGATCAGCACCTTCATATCCACTGAAATGTGGGTCAGTTCCAGTGCAGCTGATTTGGAGCC
>JBGSRY010000205.1:0-3002 GCA_041737325.1 Rhodoferax sp.
CCATCTCGGCCTTGAGCACACCACCGGCAGACAGCCCCAAAAACACATCGGCGTTGTCAATCACTTCGCCCAGCTTGCGCGCCGTTGTTTTTTGCGCGTAGATGCTCTTGTCCGGATCCATCAGCTCTACCCGGCCCTCGTACACCACACCCGCCAGATCAGTGACCCAGACGTTTTCACGCGGAATGCCCAGTTTGACCAACAACCCCACACAAGCCAGCGCCGCAGCACCTGCACCCGAGGTCACCAGTTTGACTTTGGACATGTCTTTGCCCGCCACCTTGAGACCATTCATGATGGCTGCACCGACCGTGATGGCCGTGCCGTGCTGGTCATCATGGAACACCGGTATCTTCATGCGTTCACGCAACTTGCGTTCCACATAAAAACAGTCCGGGGCCTTGATGTCCTCGAGGTTGATGCCACCAAAAGTGGGTTCCAGCGACGCAATGATGTCGACCAGTTTGTCAAGATCGGTCTTTTCGTTGATTTCGATGTCAAACACATCGATGCCAGCGAATTTTTTGAACAACACCGCCTTGCCTTCCATCACCGGCTTGCCGGCCAGGGGGCCAATGTCACCCAGACCCAGCACGGCCGTGCCATTGGTGACCACACCTACCAGGTTGCCCCGGCTGGTGTACTTGTAGGCGTTGTTCGGGTCTTTAACGATTTCTTCGCACGGAATGGCTACGCCTGGCGTGTAAGCCAGACCCAAATCATGCTGGTTGATCAGCTGTTTGGTGGCTGCAATCGATATTTTTCCTGGAGTTGGAAACTGATGGTATTCGAGCGTGGCACGGCGCAATTCGGCACGTTTGTCTTCTGGGGATGCCGGGGTATCTGATGTCATTGTGTCTCCTGCAATTAAAGGCGGCCCCGGGCACAACCCGGGGAAAGAACTGCGGGAAATTGTAGACCTTGCGCCAAATCAAACTTTGCACTGGTGCACGCTGCATTGGCGCGTACCAGCATCACGACATAAACCAAGCTCAGTCGTGACCGTGGTCTTTTTTACGCTTTTTATGGTCGCTATGCCCACCATCACGGCGGTCAGATTCGCTGTAGTACCGAGGTTCGTAGACTTCACGATACCAGTTGTCCTGCACAAAATAAACCGGCTGGCCGCACGCGTTGTAGCGGGCGCAATGCTTGTCCCAGTGCTTTTCATGCCCCGGCGGTACGCGCAAGTAAATGGGTTCACGCACCACCATCACGGGCCGCCGTTCAATGACCATGGGCTGCGGGTAAATCAGTACAGGAGCGGGTGCGCCACCCAGGTCAATGCGGCCATAAAACCCGGGTTGCGACACGCTCACGGAGACCCCCACATCGGCGGCATGAGCCGCCATCATGAGGCCAGTGGCAAACAACAAGCTGCCAAGAATCAGGTTTCGGTTTTTCATGGATCCATTCTAGGCATGCATCTTGGGCCACGACGTAAGCAAAAGTAACGTGCTTTTAAGGCCCAGTACACACCACATTCGGACTGTTGCCAAACTGCACCCCCCATTGTGGGCGGGGCACATCTGGCACCCGTGTGTACGTTACTCAGCTGCGCTGGCGAACAGTTGGCAGTAACGTGGCGCTTCAGCCAGCAGAATGGCATTTGGGTCTTTGGCCGGCGCGTTTTGTGTGGCACGGCCATAGCCCCGGCTCGCCAGCTCCTCACGCATGACCTTGACACGGGCCAGGTCTTGCGGCTTACCGGTGCGGCGGTACTGGGCCTCTGCCTGGTGCGTCAGCTTGATGATGCTGGCCACTTCATGCGACATCACCGGAGCTGCGGGGTTGGGTACCGCAGCCTGGATGACGCGTGTGGGTGCGTCAGCACAAGCGCTTTGTGCCAGGGCACTGCCAGTCGTGGTGACGGACACCAGGGCGAGCAGCAAAGTTGAAATAGATTTGTTCATGTAGAAACTCCTTGAAGTCAGAAGGTTGACAAACTGGCCCCGCGTGGCGGACCCAGGTGGCATCGATGTGACCCGAAGATACTGCATGTTTTTGAGGTTTTCATGCCATAAGTAACGGCAAGTCCCCTGGCGTGACATCCGTTACAAATGCTTGCCAACAGTCCCTTAAAAATAACGTTTTGACAACGTTTCTGGCTGCTCAACCAACCCGTTTCCCAGGTTCAACGCATCAGGGCTTCAATCTCGTCCACAGTCACCGGCACATCACGGGTGAGCAACTCGCAACCGGTCGCGGTGACGATGGCATCGTCTTCAATGCGAATGCCGATGTTGTGAAAGGCCTCTGGTACGCCCGCGCCGGGTCGCACGTAAATGCCGGGTTCTATCGTCAGCGCCATGCCGGGGCGCAGGATGCGTGCCGGGCGGTCTTTGATGACTTCACCCGTGAGCGCATCCTTGCGCTCACTGACCTGGCCGCGCTCTGCGGGTTCGGTGTAGTCGCCACAGTCGTGCACATCCATACCAATCCAATGCCCGGTGCGGTGCATGTAAAACGGGAAATAGGCGCGTTTTTCGATCACGTCCTGCAACCCGCCCACCTTGTTTTTATCCAGCAAGCCCACGTCCAGCATGCCTTGCGCCAACACCTTCACGGCCGCGTCGTGCGGGTCGGTAAAGCGGGCCCCGGCTTGGGTGGCCGCAATGGCGGCTTCTTGGGATGCCAGCACCAGTTCATACAAGCTGCGCTGTGGCCCGCTAAAACGGCCGTTGGCGGGAAAGGTACGGGTGATGTCACTGGCATAGCCGTCCAACTCACAGGCCGCGTCAATCAGCACCAGGTCACCATCTTTGACCAGGCCACGGTCAGCGCGGTAGTGCAGCACGCAGGCGTTGGCCCCGGCCGCCACAATCGAGCCATAGGCCGGAAACTGCGAACCATTGCGGCGAAATTCATGCAGCAATTCGGCTTCCAGATGGTATTCACGAACCTCCTAGCCGGCCCGCAAGCGCTTGGCAGACAGATGCATGGCACGAATATGCGCTGCTGCACTGATCTGGCCAGCACGGCGCATGGTGGCTTGCTCCGAC
>JBGSRY010000216.1:0-2555 GCA_041737325.1 Rhodoferax sp.
CCCGTGGCTTCCTTGATGCCAACAATGCCGGGTACTTGCGCCAGGCGCAACACGGTGTCTACCGCCATATCGGCCACCGAACGGCCAGGCACGTTGTACAAAATCAGGGGCAAGTCAACGGCTTCGGCAATCGCCTTGAAGTGCTGGTACTGGCCTTCCTGGGTCGGTTTGTTGTAGTAGGGCACAACTTGCAACTGGCTGTCTGCACCGACTTTTTTCGCAAACTTGGCCAGCTCAATGGCTTCAGCGGTGCAGTTGGAGCCGCAGCCGGCCATGATCGGCACACGGCCTGCCGCTTGTTCGACCGCGACGCGAATGATTTCGCAGTGTTCGGCCACACTCACCGTGGGTGATTCACCGGTGGTACCTACCACACCAATGCAATCCGTACCCTCGGCAATATGCCAGTCAATCAATTTTCGCAGTGCGGCATAGTCCACGCTGCCGTCTGCCAGCATGGGGGTGATCAGGGCAACAATGCTGCCAGTGAGGGGGCGCTGTGGGAGTGTCATCTTGTTGGACTTTGAAGGGGGTAGCCGCTTATTCTAGCGAGAGTCCATAGCGTGTTGGCAGCTGCAAGTCATGCGGCGATGCAGCCGGCTTGATGGCCGCGATGCGTTGCACAAAACGCGCCGGCTGATCCAGAAAACCGTCCTCAAACGCGATGATGCGCAACGCCTGGCAACGCTGCAGCAGCTCACCTGGTTGCAACAAAAAATCAGCCCGTGAAGGTTTGCCAACGGATTCATTGCCTTGGGAAAACGTCTCATAAAGCAGCAAGCCGCCCGGTGCAAGGCTGTTGATCAGGGTGGTAAATAGAGGTCGCCAAAGGTAATGGGTGACCACCACCACGTCAAAGGTTTCCAGCTTGTCTGGGCCATCCTGCAACGGCCAAGCCGCATTTTCTAAGTCGGCTTGCACGACACGGCCATAAGCGTGCGCCGTGTCCAGTGCTTGCGCCGAGGCATCAATTCCGGTTACCAGACAGCCACGCGCTGCAAACCAAGCCATGTGTCGGCCATGACCGCAAGCCACATCCAGCACCCGAGCACCGCCGGCTACCAAATGGCTCCAGCGTTTGACCCAGTCCGACGGCGCAGCGTGGCGATGCGGCTCCATTAAAAGCAGCCCCAGAGTTGATTGGACAAGTTCAGCACAAAGTCAGGCCGTGCATACAGCGCAAACACCCACCCCAACAAGCCCGCCAGTGCGGTGTAAAGCATCAGTTTGTGTAGCGGCTTCATGCTCGGATTCATGCACCTTGCGGCAGCGGTGTGCGGGCAATGGCGGTTTCTTTGATTGGCAAATTCAGTATGGCGGCCAGCACCCCAAAACCGATGGCCAGATACCACACCAGGTCATAACTGCCGGTGCGGTCAAATAAAAATCCACCCAGCCAGACCCCCAAGAACGAGCCGATTTGGTGGCTGAAAAACACAAAGCCACCCAGCATCGAAAAATGTGCCAGTCCAAATATTTGCGCAATCGCGGCGTTGGTTGGCGGCACGGTAGAGAGCCACAACAGCCCCATGACAGCCGAGAACACATAGACACTCATGGGCGACAAAGGCCACAGCAAAAAGACACTGATGACGACCGAGCGGCTAAAGTAAATGAACGCCAGGATGTATTTTTTTTGCAGGCGTTGACCCAGCAACCCGGCAAGGTAAGTGCCAAACACATTGAACAAGCCGATCAGTGCCAGTGAATAGCTGGCAACCTGGGGGGCCAAGCCGTGATCTTTCAGGTAACTTGGCATGTGCACGGCAATGAACACCACTTGAAACCCACACACAAAAAAACCAGCCATCAACAACTGAAAACTGCGGTATTTGAAGGCCTCACGCAGGGCTTGCACGATCGACTGTTCACGCACATGCCCAGCCCCGGCACGAAAATTGGGCTCGCGCAGACCCCAGGCCAGCGGCATGATCAGCAGTGCCGATGCAGCCAACGCCACCAGTGCCAGTTGCCAGCCCATGCTGTCAATTAAAAAACCTTCGGTAGGCACCATCAAAAACTGGCCAAACGAGCCCGCAGCAGCGGCAATGCCCATGGCCAGCGAGCGCTTGCTGGCGCTGACGTTGCGGCCAATGACCCCATAGACCACGGCGTACGTGGTACCGGCCTGGGCCATGCCAATCAGCACCCCGGTGGTGAGCGTAAAGGTCAAGACCGAACTGGCGTACGCCATACCCACCAAACCCAAGGCGTAGAGCAGGGCCCCGGTCAAAAGCACCCTGAATGCGCCAAACCGGTCGGCTGCCATGCCGGCAAAAATGCCAGAAAAGCCCCACACCAGGTTCTGAATCGCCATGGCAAAGGCAAAATTTTCACGGCTCCAGTTTTGCGCCTGTGTGATCGGTTGCAACCACAGTCCAAAGCCGTGCCGAATGCCCATGGACAGGGTCACAATGGCCGCGCCACAGATCAGGACTTGTTGAATGGAGAGCGATTTGCTGGGATGGGTCATGGCAGGAATATACCGGAGAGCAGGGCATCAGCCACCGGCCAAGGGCTTGTTGTTGCGGGGCTGTTTATTCATCCAGTTGTTT
>JBGSRY010000253.1:0-1840 GCA_041737325.1 Rhodoferax sp.
CCGGCTCGGCCACGGCGGCGTTGCCCTGGGTGCGAATGTGCCACTGCAAGTAGCCAATCCACAGCACCAGCTCGGCCATGGCGGCGGCGCGGGGGTTGAGCTCAATGCCGCGCAGCTGTTGCAGCGTGACCGTCTCGGTGCCATCCCCTATGCCTTCTTGCGTGTCGCCCAGGGCTGAGAGCTGGTTGAGCACCTCGCCCTCCAGCCGTTTGAGGTGCTCCAGCGTCACATACAAAAAGTTGCCGCTGCCACAAGCCGGGTCCAGCACGCGCAGGCTGCACAGCCGGTGGTGAAAGGCTTTGACCTGCTCACGGGCCTCGCGCCATTTGGCTCGCACCCCTTTGTCGTGGTTTTTCATGGCTTCCTGGTCGGCTTTGAGCTGTTTGCGGTCAAAACTGGCCGCATCCTTGCCGCCTTTGGCTTGGGGTGGGTGGGCTTCCAGATCGGCGGCCTCGTGCGCCAGCACCAGTGCCGCCGCCTGCGCGTTGGCCCACGCCTGGCGCAGGGGTTCGATCACGGTGGGCAGCACCAGCCGCTCAACATAGGCGCGGGGTGTGTAGTGCGCCCCCAGCGCGTGGCGCTCGGTGGGGTTCAGGGCACGCTCCAGCAGGGTGCCAAAAATGGCGGGCTCCACTTCGCGCCAGTTGGCTTGCGCGGCGCTAATCAGCAGGTCAATCTGCTCTGGTTTCAAGAGCAGGCTGTAGCCGTCGGCAGAGCTGTTTTTGAACAATTTGCCGTTGAAATGCAGCACCTTTTTGGCCAGCGCGATGCTAAAGCCGCCGCTGTCCATGTCAGCCCACAGGTGGCGCAGCATGATTTGCAGCGTGGCGGGGTCGTTGCGGTGGGTTTGCAGCAGGCCGATGAACGCGCCTTTGGGCAGCAGCTCCACGTCTTCGGCAAACATGGAAAACAGGCAGCGGGTTAAGTAAGATGCTACATATTCAGGAGCTACTGACGCTTGATTTATAGGAGCTAGAGTGTCATTTGGCTTATAACCTGGGTTGGCCTCCAAACTCTTGGCCAGTTGCGCCAGCAGGTTGGACACCTCACGCGTGACGCGCGCGCTGATGAGGGCCGGGTTGAGTTGTTCGGGGTTGAGCCAGATTTGGCGCAGGCGCTCGCGCAGCTCGGGGCGCACCAGGTCGGCGAGCTTGATGCGGTAGCTGCGTGGGTCAGGAAACGGCGTGTAAGTGCCGCCGCTTTGGCTGAATTCGGCATACACCTCAATGACCGTGCCCACATCGACCACCAGCACAAACGGCGGGCGGCCCTCTGATGCGGGCAGGGCGCGGGCATAGTTTTCTGCCTGGCTGCGGGCGCTGAGCAGCCCCACGTCAAACCCCTTGGTGTGGCTACCGACCTTGAGTTTTTTGGACTCCAGGCAAAAGTGGCCACGCTTGTAGCAGTCCACCCGCCCCGGGCTGCTGGAGCCGTCACCATGCTTGAAGGTGACCGGGCGCTCAAACATGTAGCGCTGGTCTGGCGTGGGGTGGGGCTTTTCAACGTCTAACAGGTCACACAGTTCCCGAATGAAGCTTTGCGAGGTGGAGAGTTCGCTGGCGGTGATGCCGCTCCAGCGGGTGATGAAGGTCTGGGCGGCTGTGGCGGATTGGGGCGTTGGCATGGTGATGAGGTGGCCACGGTGATTTGCGATTTGCTGGTTAAGGTGGTGCGCATGGCAATTCTTACGAAGTGGCAAGAAAGTCTAGCGCGTTTGCGCGAAGGTGGGCCGAGCGGCTTATGCCGTTTTCAAAAACACATCCTGATCCGGCGCAAAGTTGGCGTGCAGCGGCATCAGCGCACCACCCAGGGCGCGCGCGTCGGGGCCGACCTCGCCGGC
>JBGSRY010000273.1:0-1958 GCA_041737325.1 Rhodoferax sp.
CGGCGCGGCGCGGCGCATCGATCAGCGTCATGTGGCGCTTGGCCACGCCCGCCGCTTCAAGCTGGGCATCAGACACTTCGTATTCGGTATCAACCAGCGCGTTGCCGATGGCGTACAGGTGGTAGGTCATGCTTATTGCTCAACAAACGCGCGTTCCACCACAAAGTCGCCCTGCTTGGTGGTGTTGCCTTCGATGAAGCCGCGTTTTTCCAGAATCGCTTTCAGGTCTTTGAGCAATGCCGGGCTGCCGCACATCATGGCACGGTCGGTGGCCGGATCAAATTTGGGCAAGCCCAGATCAGTTTGCAGCTTGCCGGACTCGATCAAGTCCGTGATGCGGCCCTGGTTTTTGAAGGGTTCGCGTGTCACGGTGGGGTAGTAAAGCATTTGGCGCGTGACGATCTCACCCAAAAATTCATGGTCAGGCAGTTCATGCGTCAGGTAATCCTGGTAAGCCAGTTCAGCCACTTCACGCACGCCGTGCACCAGAATCACTTTCTCGAACTTTTCGTAGGTTTCCGGGTCGCGCACAATGCTCAAAAACGGGGCCAGGCCCGTGCCAGTGCCAAACAGATACAGGTTTTTGCCGGGCAGCAGGTAGTCAATCAGCAGCGTGCCTGTGGGCTTTTTACCCACCACAATCTTGTCACCCACCTGGATGTGCTGCAGCTTGGAGGTGAGCGGGCCGTCTTGCACCTTGATGCTCAAAAACTCCAGATGGTCTTCGTAGTTGGCACTGACAATGCTGTACGCGCGCAGCAACTGCTTGCCGTTGGCATCACGCAGGCCAATCATGGTGAAGTGGCCGTTGGAGAAGCGCAAGGTTTCGTCACGCGTGGTGGTAAAGCTGAACAGGCGGTCGGTCCAGTGGTGGACGCTTAAAACAGTTTCATTCAAAAAAGCACTCATGAGAAGCCTTGCTGTGGGAGCCAAAAGGATGGGATTTTAAAAGACCAGGCCAGATCAGGCCGCAAAAAATCGGATGCGCCAAAAATATAAGTCCAATCAGGGCAGCAGCGTCTGCACCATGGCCTGCGCTGGCAGCCCCTGCCAATCAAGCTCACCCTGCACCAGCGCACGCACCGAGCCGTTGGCCGCCACCAACACCGTGGTTGGAAACACCTTGATGCCCCACTGCCGTGCGATCAGCCCTTGCGGGTCAGGCAGCACCGGCAGTTGAAACGCCGTTTTTTGCACAAAAAGATCCATGGCGGGGCGCGATTGTTTGAAGTTCACCGCCAGCACCAGCAGCTTGTCCGGGCCCCATTGCCGGGCCAAGGCCTGCAGGGACGGCATTTCTGCCAAACAGGGTTCGCACCAACTGGCCCAGAAGTTGATCAACACGGCGCGGCCTTTCAGGTCACGCAAATCCCACGGATGCCCCGCCAGATCACGGGTCACCAACTCGGGCACGGGTTGGCCCACGGGCCACTGCCGCACTTGGTAGCCTTGTGCCGCAACCGGCAACACCACCACAACCAGTGCAAGCAGGGCCGCAACAGCCCGCAGATGACGCAGATTTATACGAAACAAATTGGCCTCTAGCCCTTAAAAATAATGGGCAAACAGCTATATATTTTATAGCAATCAAAGCTTCGGTGTGACCCAGCCCAAGACGCTGTGCAGGGCCGCATCGAGTTGCCCGGGCTCAGTGCCACCGGCCATGGCCATGTCAGGTTTGCCGCCGCCCTTGCCACCCACCTGTGCAGCGACAAAGTTCACCAGTTCACCGGCTTTGACCTTGGATGTGGTGTCGGCAGTAACACCCACGGCAATCTGCACTTTGGCCCCATCGACCACACCCAGCACGATCACCGCTGTTTTGAGCTTGTCCTTGAGCTTGTCCATGGTGTCGCGCAAGGTTTTCACGTCCGCGCCTTCCAGTCGTGCCACCAGCAGTTTGACACCCTTGATGTCTTGCGCCTGGCTGACCAGTTCGTCGCCCTGTGCGCTGGCCA
>JBGSRY010000274.1:0-2843 GCA_041737325.1 Rhodoferax sp.
CGTATGGCAGATGATGCTGGGCCACATGAAGCCTGCGGGTCTGAAGTTCTCCACGCTGCGCCGCACTGTCATCGGTGGCTCAGCCTGCCCGCCCGCCATGATCCATGCCTTCAAGGAAGACTACGGCGTGGAGGTGCTGCACGCCTGGGGCATGACCGAGATGAGTCCCCTGGGCACGCTGTGCACGCTCAAAAACAAACACCTCACCTTGTCCGATGCCGACAAGATGAAAGTGCGCCTGAAACAAGGCCGCGCCATTTACGGTGTGGACATGAAAATTGTGGACGGAAATGGCGCTGAGTTGCCCTGGGACGGAAAAACCTATGGTGACCTGCTGGTGAAAGGCCCGTGGGTGGTGCGTGAATACTTCAAGGGGCAGGGTGACGTGGAGGCGGTCAAACCATTGGTGGATGGCTGGTTTCCCACCGGTGACGTGGCCACCATTGATGCCGATGGCTACATGCAAATCACCGACCGCAGCAAAGACGTGATCAAGTCAGGCGGCGAATGGATCAGCTCCATTGACATCGAAAACATTGCCGTGGCGCATCCGGCGGTGGCCATGGCGGCCTGCATTGGCATGGCGCACCCCAAGTGGGACGAGCGCCCGATCATTGCCGTGGTGAAAAAGCCGGGGCAAGAGGTCACGAGAGAAGCGTTGATTGCGTTTTACGAAGGCAAAGCCGCCAAATGGCAAATTCCTGATGACGTGGTGTTTTTAGAGGCCATTCCCATGGGCGCCACCGGCAAGATGCAAAAGAGCAAACTGCGCGAAGTGCTTAAAGACTACAAGCTGCCAGACTTGCGCTAAGCCCTGCAACTGTCACCTGTGTGATTCAGCCTAGGGATATCCCTGCGACTGAATCACACTTTTGCCGCTAAGCTGCAAAGCGTGCGATGGCGTTGTGCCACGCCAACCCTTTGAGGAGACTCCATGAAATTTGCTACTAAAACAATAGCTTCTTGTGTCCTTTTGACTGGGGCTACAGCCCTGTTTGCGCAAAGTGGCCAAACGGTCAAAATTGCGTTCATCGACCCCCTGTCAGGCCCATTTGCCAACGTCGGGCAAAACCAGTTGAAAAGCTGGCAATTTGTGTCAGACAAGCTCAGTGGAGCCAAAAATCCGGCGGGTGTGAAGTTTGAAGTGGTGGGCTTTGACAACAAGGGCTCGCCCCAAGAGAGTTTGAATTCGCTCAAAGCCGCAATTGACCAAGGCTTTCGCTACGTGACCCAAGGCAACGGCTCAGGCGCGGCGTTGGCTATTTCTGGTGCTATTGCCAAACACAACGAACGCAACCCCGGCAAAGAAGTGGTGTTTTTGAACTACGCCGCGGTTGACCCGGCGCTGACCAACGAGAAATGCGACTACTGGCATTTCCGCCTGGATGCCGACACCTCCATGAAGATGGAAGCCCTGACCGCCTTCATGAAAGACCAGCCCAAGGTTAAAAACGTTTACCTGCTCAACCAAAACTACTCGCACGGGCAGCAGGTGGCCAAGTATTTCAAAGAGGGCATTGCGCGCAAACGCCCCGACGTGAAGATTGTGGGCGAAGACCTGCACCCGATTGGTCAGGTCAAAGACTTCTCGCCCTATGTGGCCAAAATCAAGCAGTCGGGTGCGGACACCATCGTCACCGGCAACTGGGGTGCAGACTTGACGCTGTTTGTCAAAGCCCTCAACGATGCCGGCCTGAAGCTGCCCATGTACACCTATTACGCCCAGGTCACGGGTACACCCAAAGCACTGGCCGCAGGGGGTGACAGCGAGGTCTACGTGATTGCCTATGGCCACGCCAACCACAGCGGCGAAATCGGTGCGTTTGTGGCGGACTACAAGAAAAAATTCAATGACGACTACTACACCTTTGCCACCTACAACGGCATCAACCTGATGGGTGCTGCCATGGCCCGCGCCAAGTCTACTGACCCGGTCAAGGTCGCTGCGGCCCTGGAAGGCTTGAGTGTCAAGAGCTTTGCGGGTGAGGTGCAAATGCGCAAGTCTGACCACCAGTTGCAACAGTCCATGTTTGTCACCAAGTGGCAAAAGGTGGATGCCAAAAACCCCTACAGTGTGGAAAACACCGGCTACACCTTTGTGCCAGTCAAACAAATGGACCCGTATGTGGCCAGCACCCCCACCAGCTGCCAAATGAAACGTCCGGGCTAAGGCAGCGCGGCCTTCAGGCCGGGTAGGCACTGCGTTTACCCGGCTTTTGTTTTGCCTATTTTTTGAGATCGCATGGAGTTTTTCACCATTTCACTGCTCAACGGCATCAGCTACGGGCTGCTGCTGTTCATGCTTAGCTCTGGGCTGACGCTGATTTTCAGCATGATGGGCGTGCTCAACTTTGCCCACGCCTCGTTCTACATGCTGGGGGCCTACTTTGGCTACCAGGTCACCGAATGGCTGGGCTTTTGGCCGGCGCTGGTGCTGGCCCCTTTGATCGTGGGCGCATTGGGGGCCTGGTTTGAACGTTTTGTGCTGCGCCGGGTGCACAAGTTTGGCCATGTGCCCGAGCTGCTGATCACCTTTGGCATGAGCTACATCATCCTGGAGCTGGTGCAGCTGGTGTGGGGGCGCAGCTCGGTGGATTACCGCGTGCCGCAGGTGCTGGACGGCCCGCTGTTCACGCTGTTTGGCACCCAGTTCCCGATATACCGCGCTTTCATGATGGCGGTGGCGCTAGCCATGCTGGCGGCGTTGTGGTTGCTGTTGACCCGCACCCGCATCGGTCTGGTGATTCAGGCCGCGCTCACACACCCTGAAATGACCGAAGCGCTGGGGCACAACGTGCCGCGCGTGTTCATGCTGGGGTTTGGCGGCGGCTGTGCGCTGGCCG
>JBGSRY010000279.1:0-1693 GCA_041737325.1 Rhodoferax sp.
TCAGGGTGATGCGCGGCAGCTTGCGTGCTGAGTTTGTCGCGGTGCAACACCAGCAGCGCCAGCACGGCCACATAAAGCAAGGCCGCCGCCAGGTAAGCCGTGCGCCAGTTGCTGACAGCGGTGACCGTGGCAAAAAACACCGGCGCTGCCGCCCAGCCCAGGTTACCCGTGAGCCCGTGCGCGCTGAAGGCATGGCCCAGACGCGATGCCGACACCCGCTGGTTCAAGATGGTGAAATCCACCGGGTGAAACGTGGCATTGGCCAGCCCAGCCAGCGCTGCCACCATCAGCAGCCCGCTGTAGCTGGTGATGCTGGATGCCAGCAACGCCGCCAACGCAAACAAACTCAGCGCCCCAAACAGCATGGGCCGCGCGCCCAGCCGGTCCACAACAAACCCGGCGCTGGCTTGCCCCAGCCCCGACACGACAAAAAACACGCTCATCAGCGCGCCCAGCTGCGAAAAACTCAAGCCGAATTCATGCATGAACACCGGAAACAAGGGCGGCAGCAACAGGTGGCCAAAGTGCGATGCCGCATGCGCCAGGCCCACCAGGGCGATGATGGTCGCGTCTTGCTTTAACGGCACCGGGGAGGCAGAGGGAGGAAAAGTGATGCTTGGCATAGGTCAATGGTAGAGCAAAGGCACAGCGCAAAATGACGGCAACACGACAACAACCATTTGAATCCCACCGCGGTCGAACCTTGCCATTGATGCATGTTTGGCTTACCATTCGTCTTACTTTTTAAGAAAGGTACGCCTTGGAAACCGTCACCCTCTCCAGCAAAGGCCAGTTGGTCATCCCCAAAGGCGTGCGCAATGACGCGCACATTGCGGCAGGCTCGCGCTTGCAGGTGTTGTATCTGGACGGGGAAATCAGGCTGCGTCCGTTACCCGCCCTGACCGCATCTTCGCTGGACTCGGTGGCGGGTTGCTTGTTCGATCCGGCGCGCAAACCGCTGTCGGATGCCCAAACCCAAGCCGCCATCAAGGCCAAGCTCAAAACCCGTAACGCACCATGATGGCGCTCGACACCAATGTGCTGGCACGCTTGCTGTTGCAAGACGACGCGGCCCAGTTTGAGCGGGCCAAGGCCTTGCTAGCCACCCCTCAACAGTTCACCGCACCGGTGACCGTGCTGCTGGAGTTGGTGTGGGTTCTGGAGTCCAACGACTGCACGCCAGCCGACATCCAGCGCGGCATCGGTTTGCTGTTGGACCTGCCTAATTTCAGCCCGCCGCAGGCATCAGCCGTGCGGCAGGCGCTGAGCGACTTGGTGCAGGGCATGGACTTTGCCGATGCCTTGCATCTGGCCCTGAGCCGAGGAGAAGATGCGCTGATCACTTTTGACAAAGCTTTTGTCAAAATGGCCAGCAAGGGCCATTCAGCGCCACCCGTCAGGCTGGTTTAGCTTGTGGGGCAGCAAAAAAGCAGCTATTCACTATCAAGTCAATAGCTGCTAGCCCATGATTCATATGGGCTAGAGGCCTAAAAGGCTCTTAACTGAAGCTGAACTGCCCCGGTGCCTTGATCGGATCCACCCCGACGTGAATCGTCGCTTTGGGTGCAAACTTGCCCTCCAGCAGCAACTTCGATAGCGGGTTCTCAATGCGCTGCTGAATGGCGCGTTTCAGGGGCCGCGCACCAAACACCGGGTCGAACCCGACCTTGGCCAGCTCGGCCACGGCGGCATC
>JBGSRY010000338.1:0-22035 GCA_041737325.1 Rhodoferax sp.
TTGGCCCGGTCAATACACAGTCCCACGCCGCGGGCAATCTGGTTTGCGCCACGTTGCTGACTGGCGGTGCTGAGCCACTGCACCAGTTCAGACTTGATGAAGGTCACCGCCATGCCACTGGCGACTTCTCCAGCGTTGTACCCGCCCATGCCGTCAGCCAGAATGGCAACGCCGGAGTTTTCGTCAAAGGCAACCGCATCTTCGTTGTTGGTGCGAACCCGCCCAGGGTCGGTCAAGGCGTAAAAACTGAATTGCATGATGGGAAAGCTATAACTCCAGATCAATCGGCGTGGCGGTGCGAGGCATCTCTGCAGCGTATGGGGTCTGACCCACGGGGGACACACGTGACTGTACACGTGCGGCAAAGAGGGTCAAGTCTGAGGCCAGTTTGTCCCCATCCTGGTAACGTTTTTCAACTGATTTTTCCAGCAAACGAGCTACGATCCGAGCCAAATCTTCAGGAATTTCGGGCCTGATCTGGCGTACATCCGGGGCCAGTTCGGTGGCAATTTTGGACATCAATTGGGCAAGGGTTGAGGCTTTGAAGGGCAGCGCGCCGGTCAACAATTGAAACAGCATGGTGCCTAGCGCATACAGGTCAGAGCGTCCATCCACGGCACGCCCGATCAATTGCTCGGGTGACATGTAATTGGGCGTTCCCAACACCACCCCGGTTTTGGTCTTGTTGCCATCGGTGATGCGTGCAATGCCAAAATCAGTTACTTTGACACTGTCAGTGACCAGGTCATACATCACATTGGCGGGCTTGATGTCGCGGTGAATCACCTTTTTCTGGTGCGCATAAGCCAAGGCCTGGGCAACCCGGATAACGATCGACACCACCCTGGGCACAGGCATCAACTGGCCTGGTTTGCAGTGGGGCTGCAGGTTCTGGCCGGTAACGTATTCCATGGCAATGTAAGCCAGCTCCTGCTCTTCGCCAACATCAAAAATGGTCACAATTCCCGGGTGCTGCAGGCAACCAGCCGCCTTGGCCTCGCGAAAAAAGCGTTCACGCGCATCCTGCAGTTCAAGCCCGTCAAACGCCTGACTCAGTGCCATGGTTTTAAGTGCCACCAGGCGACCAATTTTCGGGTCTTTGGCAAGAAAAACCAGGCCCATCGCCCCTTTGCCAAGCTTGGATTCAATTTTGTAGCGCCCCAGCACTTGCACTGCGCTGGACACCGCTGCGGCATCGTCCAACGGCTTTTTTACAGGCATCTTGGCCGCCATCGACAGGCGTTCTTGCACGTCTTTGTAGCTTGCGTCAAAAGTGCTGATGTAGGCATACACGGCACGGGCCTTGTCCAGACGATGCTGGCGCTCGTAGTCCATGGCCAGCCAATATAAATCACCCATCAAGGTGGCGTTGATGGGGGCGCGCTGGAAACGCTCAAACGCCATGTCCAGTTGGCCCTGACCTTGCAAGGCCAGCCCCATCATGCGGTCCGCTTGTTCGGCCGGAGGCCTTGATGCAGCAGGGGCCAGGGGCGTGATCAAGAGCCGGTGTAGCCCTTGCGCGGCAAAGGACAGGCCAAGCAGGCTGGCCGGGAACACCAGTTTGAGCCACAGGTTCAGCGTCGTCAGCGCCCCAAGCTCCAGGGCCAACATACCGGCCACCAGCCCCAGACTGATCGCACTGGCCCATCCAGTAGACAGAGATGACACCACCCCAGCCAGGTACAGCGCGGTCACTGCCGTCGCAGCAAAGGCCAGCCCTTGGCCCCAAAAGGGTTCAAACGCCGCTGCTGGATGTGCAGCAAAAGAAGTGCCGAATTGGTAAAACGCATGCTCCCACGCATCAAAATAATTGAAACTGGTTTGCAGTGCCAGACACAAAACCAGGACCGCGACCCCTGTGGCCTGTTGTGAGCGCCACCAGGCTATTCCTTTAAACGTCATCACGACAGATCCTTTTACTTGACAGGGTGCATGGGCCGCCCAACGCTCACTGTGGTCGCGCTGCCCGGCGCTTTAATGCCGTGCCGCACAACCACACCGCGGCGGCCCCTAGGCCACCCACCCCGTAATGCCAGGCACTGCTTTGCGGTAACCAGGTGGCGGCGGCCGGGTCACTGTGGGCCATGGTCCCTGCAATCCACCCGAGCAGCATGCCACCCAGGGTGACGATGGACGGAAAACGATCCATGAGTTTCAAAATCAGTTGACTGCCGCCAATGATGATGGGAATGCTCACCATTAAACCAAAAATCACCAGTACCAACTGATGCTGCTCACCTGCGCCGGTGGCTGCACCGGCAATGGCAATCACATTGTCCAGGCTCATCACCAGATCGGCCACGATCACGGTTTTGACAGCCGACCACAGCTTGTCGCTGGTCTGCAATGTGGAGTGTCCTTCTGCTTCAGGCAGCAGCAATTTGATGCCAATCCACAGCAGCAGCACCGCGCCCACCAGCTTCAAGTAAGGGACTTGCAACAGGGTCAAAGCAAACGCAATCAGCCCAACCCGCAGCGCAATCGCGCCGACGGTGCCCAGGACAATGCCTTTAAGACGTTGTTCAGCGGGTAGCTGGCGGCAGGCCAAAGCGATCACCACCGCGTTGTCACCGCCCAGCAAGATGTCGATCAGGATGATCTGGCCGACGGCCAGCCAAAAATGTGCGGTCAAAAACTGTTCCATACTGGCTTTAGGTAAGTGCAGGGGCCATAAAGTCAAAAGCCGGATTGTCCATCAGGAGGACATCCGGCTTGCAGGTTGAGCTGCGACGTGCAAACGTGCAGCTTGAAGCAGCTGAACTTACAGCATGGCTTTGAGCAACTTGGCCATTTCAGAAGGGTTGCGTGTGACCTTGAAGCCGCACTCTTCCATCACAGCCAACTTGGCTTCAGCGGTGTCAGCACCACCAGAGATCAAGGCACCGGCATGGCCCATGCGTTTGCCCGCAGGTGCAGTTACACCGGCAATGAAACCCACAATGGGTTTCTTCATGTTGAGCTTGCACCAGCGGGCGGCTTCGGCTTCATCCGGGCCGCCAATTTCACCAATCATGATCACGGCATCGGTATCCGGGTCATCGTTGAAAGCCTTCATCACGTCGATGTGTTTCAAGCCATTGATGGGGTCGCCACCAATGCCGACGGCGCTGGACTGACCCAAGCCAATTTCAGTCAACTGTGCCACGGCTTCGTAAGTGAGCGTGCCTGAGCGGCTGACCACACCAATGCGACCCTTGCGGTGAATGTGACCCGGCATGATGCCGATCTTGATTTCGTCCGGTGTGATCAGGCCCGGGCAGTTCGGGCCCAGCAGCAAGGTCTTCTTGCCGCCGGCGGCGACCCGAGCCTTCATGCGGTTGCGCACTTCAAGCATGTCCTTGATCGGGATGCCTTCGGTAATGCAGATGGCCAAATCCAATTCAGCTTCGACCGCTTCCCAAATGGCAGCAGCAGCACCAGCCGGTGGCACATAGATCACACTGACCGTGGCACCGGTTTCAGCGGCCGCTTCTTTGACCGAAGCGTAGATCGGAATGTTGAAAATCGACTCGCCCGCCTTCTTGGGGTTCACACCCGCCACAAAGCAGTTTTTGCCATTGGCATATTCCTGGCACTTTTCCGTGTGGAACTGGCCCGTTTTGCCGGTGATACCTTGGGTGATGACCTTGGTGTCTTTATTGATAAAAATAGACATGTTTATTCCTAATCAGTTGCGGACAGAGCTGGCTACGTTGCACGTCGCTGCGACCTGTCCTGCAAGGTTTCACATTACTTGGCGACCGCTTTAACTGAAGCTTGCGCAGCTTCTGCCATGGTGTCCACAGAAATGATGGGCAAGCCGCTGTCTGCCAGCATTTTTTTGCCCAGTTCTTCGTTGGTGCCCTTCATGCGCACGATCAAGGGCACATTCAGGTTGGTGGCCTTGCACGCGGCAATGATGCCGGTGGCAATGGTGTCGCACTTCATGATGCCGCCAAAGATGTTGACCAGAATGGCCTTGACCTTGGGGTTTTTCAGCATGATCTTGAAAGCTTCGGTGACTTTCTCTGGGGTAGCACCACCGCCCACATCCAAAAAGTTGGCGGGTTCAGCACCAAACAATTTGATGGTATCCATGGTGGCCATGGCCAGGCCGGCACCGTTGACCAGGCAGCCAATGTTGCCGTCCAGGCTGATGTAGGCCAGGTCAAACTTGCTGGCTTCCACTTCAGCCGGATCTTCTTCATCGAGGTCGCGGTAGGCCACAATTTCGGGGTGGCGGAACATGGCGTTGTCGTCAAAGTTGAACTTGGCATCAATCGCCTTGATGTTGCCATTACCTTCCAGAATCATCGGGTTGATTTCAACCAACGAGGCATCGGTGTCCATGTAGACCTGGTAAACCTTTTGCAACACATCCACCGCTTGTGCGGTCGAAGCGGCGGGCACGCCAATGGCGTTGGCAAGTTTGGTGGCTTGCGCGGTGGTCAGGCCCGTGGCGGGGTCAACGATTTCGGTGACGATTTTCTCAGGCGTGGAATGCGCCACTTCTTCAATGTCCATGCCGCCTTCGCTTGAGACGATCATGGCCACGCGCTGGCTGGCACGGTCCGTCACGGCCGACACGTAGTATTCTTTTTTGATGTCAGCGCCATCTTCAATCAGCAAGCGACGAACCTTTTGGCCTTCAGGGCCGGTTTGGTGCGTGACCAGTTGCATGCCCAGGATTTCACCAGCGAGCTTTTTCACGTCGTCAATCGAGCGTGCCAGCTTCACGCCGCCACCCTTGCCGCGACCACCGGCGTGAATTTGTGCCTTGACAACCCAAACCGGGCCGCCGAGTTTTTGAGCGGCTTCAACCGCCTCTTGAACAGTGAATGCAGCAATGCCGCGCGGCACTGGCACACCAGCTTGACGCAAGATGTCCTTGCCTTGGTACTCGTGGATTTTCATGAGCTCTTTCTCTCAGGAATAAAGGGTGTGATAGCCGCCAGAACTGCTTTTCGGGAAGTGCCGACGGCACCGTTGCGATGCAACCAGGAACTGTATCATGGTGCATTGCATCATTCTGTTGTCAGACTTACAAGCACAGCTTCTTTTTGGGATACAAGTTCACCATGCAAAAAATTTTCATTGACGGCGAAGCTGGCACCACCGGGTTGCAGATTCGTGAACGCCTGCAAAACGTTGCCGGCATCAAGCTGCTGCGCATCGCGCCCGAGCACCGCAAAGACCCCGCAGCCAAACGTGAACTGATGGCCCAGGCCGATCTGGTGCTGCTGTGCCTGCATGACGATGCCGCTGTGGAATCGGTAGCGATGATCGACCACCTGATCCAGACCACCGGCCAGACTGGCCCCAAAATCATTGATGCGTCAACGGCACACCGCACCGCCCCCGGGTGGGTGTACGGTTTTGCGGAACTGTGCCAGGGCCAGCGGGCGGCCATTCAAACGGCACGCCGGGTGGCTAACCCCGGCTGTTATGCCACCGGAGCCATTGCGCTCATTCGCCCCCTGGTGCAGGCCGGGCTGATACCGGCTGATTTCCCGCTGTGCCTGCCTGCCATCAGCGGCTATTCCGGGGGTGGGCGGTCCATGATCGAAGCCTATGAACACGGCACAGCTCCGGCGTTTGAGCTGTATGGCCTGGGTCTGAAGCACAAACACATCCCTGAAATCATGGCCTGCACCGGGTTGACGCGTCGCCCGCTGTTTGTGCCATCGGTCGGCAACTTCAAACAAGGCATGCTGGTGCAAGTGCCGCTGCACCTGGACTTGTTGCCAGGTCAACCCACCGTGGCAGATCTGCATGCAGCGCTGGCCCAACATTACGCCAACAGCACATGGGTTCGCGTGCTCGATGCCACCACCGACAACAAACTGGACGCAGTTGCCCTGGCCGGTAGCGACGGCATGGAACTGCGCGTGTTTGGTAACCGGGATGCCAGCGACGGTTTTCAGCAGGCGGTGCTGGTGGCTCGCTTGGACAACCTGGGCAAAGGTGCCAGCGGCGCGGCGGTGCAGAACCTGCAGTTGATGCTGGGCCTGAGTGCTTGATTGCTATTTTGAATGGCGCGTTGACCCAGCGTGGCCCCAATTTGATGGGATGATTGGCGGCTTCACCTCAGCATTTGATAGAAAAGGTTTCCCGTGTTCAAGAACGTCATCATGTACCGCATCGCGCCCGGTTGGAGCAGCACCGCCGCAGAAGTTGAAGCCCGTTTACAGGACAACCATTTTGTCGAATGTGGTGCCACCCAGGAAAAATCACTGGGCTGGGTCAAACCCCGGGGTGAAGACCATGGGCCCCTGCTGGAAGTCGTGGCCGGCCAATGGATGCTGAAGCTGATGACCGAGACCCGCGCCCTGCCGGCCTCGGTGGTGAACCGCAAGACGCAAGAGCGGGTGGCACAGATTGAAGCGCAAACAGGCCGTAAACCCGGCAAAAAGGAAACCCGCGACCTGAAAGACGACATCCGCCTGGAGCTGTTGCCGATGGCCTTTACCAAGCAGTCCAGCACCCTGGTGTGGATCGACCGCGACGCGCAGTGGCTGGTGCTGGATGCTGCCAGCCAAGCCCGAGCCGATGAGGTGGTGACGCTGCTGGTGCAAAGCCTGCCAGGCTTGGCGCTGGCCTTGGTCAATACCCAAACTTCGCCCAGCGCGGCCATGGCTGGGTGGCTGGTGAGCATGGAGGCACCGCAGGGTTTCAGCGTGGACCGTGAGTGTGAGCTCAAGGCTGCCGATGAATCCAAAGCCGTGGTGCGTTATGCCCGCCACCGGCTCGACACCGACGAAGTCAAGCAACACATTGAAGGCGGCAAGATGCCCACACGCCTGGCCCTGACCTGGAACGACCGGGTGTCATTTGTACTGACCGAAGGTCTGCAACTGAAAAAACTGGCGTTTTTGGACGTGGTGTTTGAAGGCGCAAGCAGCGGCAAAGACGATGGGTTTGATGCCGATGTGGCCATCACTACCGGTGAACTACAACAAGCACTACCGGTCTTGCTGGAAGCCTTGGGTGGCGAAATGCCAAGCCCCTGACATATACAATGAATAGGCCCCTAGCCCTTTTATATAAAGGGCTTTGTGCTATCAAATAAGAAGCAACTAGCGACCATCAAGCCGATACATCGGGGCGGCTTTCGAGCCAACGCATGGCTGTGTCGTCGTCTGTAAAGACACGGCGCGGACCATTGGTCAAAACAGAAACATCTTCCACAAAGGTAAAAAGCTCTCGTGCCCTGGGTGAGTCGTTGTGCAGCAGCGCGATCGACACAAAGGCTGGCAACCCTGCTTTTGCAGCAACCAGCGGCACATCCTCAACATCAAACTGGCGCATCTTCAGTTCGACTTGTCGGTGGTCAACCAGAAACCGCCAGCACCCATGCTGTTTTGCAGCGGCCACCCCTTGCGCCACCAACTCTTTGTCCGCAGTCAAGTCAAAAACACCGTGTGTCGTCATCTTGATGATGCGCTCTGTCGTCAAATAGTCGATGGTCACTGTAAACATGAAAAAAGTATAGCCGTGCACACCCCGGTGTCTGCCAAACCCTGAACTCAGGTGGGCTGCGCCATGGCATCCCACGCAGCCAGCGCTTCGGCCACCAGCATCAGGCCCGGGCCACCACCCATATAGACGCACACGCCCAGGGCTTCTTCAAGTTCGGCGCGGGTGCAACCCAGACGGTGCAGCGCCTTCACATGGAAGGCAATGCAGCCGCCGCAGTGCTGGGTCACGCCAATGGCCAGCGCAATCATCTCCTTGTGCTTGGCGCTGACCGCGCCCTCGGCCATGGCGGCCTTGGCCATCTGGCCAAAGCCCTGCATGGTTTCTGCCTGCGACTTGCGGTAGGGGCCCAGTGCTTCGTTGATGGACTTCATCAAACCGATCGAATCAAAGTTGCTCATGCGATGCTCCAAAAAAATCAACCAAATTTTGCAAACAGCTTGCTGTACGGGCCTTTGAGTTTGCCGATGGCTTCTTTGACCGCGGCTGCGTCCTGGTTCAGCAACGCGGCCTCCACATTGCCCACCGACTGCTCAACCGCTTTCAGTAAGCCGCCAAATTCGGCATTTTGCTGGAGCGCAGCGGGGGCTTGTGCACCCAGTTGCTTGGCCAGGTAGCTCAGTGCGCCGGTCTGTGCGGTCAGCAGCAGCATGCCTTTGGGTTGCGCCAGCGTTTCTGAGCCGTGAATCAGCACCACTTCCATCTGGCTGTGGTAGGCGTTCATGTGGTCGCTGAAAACGACTACGTTGTTGCGCAAGCGCATGTCAGCGGTGACATCACGCACGCGCTCCAGCGTGTTGTGCGCCTTGCTCAGTTCACCGACAGCCACTTCTTTGGCGGCTTGTTGATAGACCTGGCTCACTTCGGCCACCGAGGCGGCAAAGGCCGCGTCGCGGTCGTAGGGCGCGACAGGTTTAGCGGCAAATTGCGCCTCTAGCTTGCTCCACATGGCCTGCGCCTGCGTGAGCGCCTGTTGCGCTTCTTGTTGCGAATTGCCGTTGGTTTTGTACAAGGCCATGCGGTACGGCGCGTTGGCGGCCTGCATCAGGTCGGTCACCGGGTCGGCAGCGTGTGCCATGCCGACAAATGCCAGTGACATGGCCAGGCCCAGGGCCTTGAATGAAGCGTGGATGTTTTTAGTCATGATGTTTGAACCTGAAAGTAGTTGAGAGAACGTGTAGTTTCTGCGCGGCGGGTGAAGTCGATATCAAGTTTTTGTAAAGAAAGGTGTTGCGTGACCTAGGTCACCAAGCAGGGTTAAAACGCCAAGTTTCCCTGAACGATTTGATACAGGCCAAAGACAACCAGCGTACCGCCGGTGATGTAGCGCAGCGCGGTCTCGTGTTTGAGCAATCGCTTGACACGGTTTTGCAGCCACTGTGATGAATAGCCCAGCACCAGCATCGGGATCGCCAGCCCCAGCGCGTAGAACCCGAGCAGCGCAATGCCCGTGCTCAATTGACCGCTGGTGCCCACCATGGCCAGGGTGCTGGACAAGAACGGGCCAACACACGGCACCCAGATCAAACCCAGCGACAGCCCCAGCAGCAAGCCACCCACGCGCCCCTGGCCTTTGACTTGCAACTCAGAAAAGGCAGACATGCGCTTAAAAATGCTCAGGTTAAACATCACCATCAAGCCCATGACCACGATGAACATGGCGGCAAAGACTTCAATGGTGCGTGTCTTGCCGATCAGCAGCGCGCCAAATAGTGACGACACCGCCCCCATGGCCATGAAAGACAAGGCCAGCCCGGTCACCACCAGCAGCGGGCGCAGACGGTCATTGCGCTCGGCCCCCGCCATGACGATGGGTACCACGGGCAAGACGCAAGGCGACAGCACGCTGGCCAAGCCAGCACCCACCGCCATGGCCACATTGAGCAGGGTGAAGTCCATCAGTTCAAGGCATCAACTGCTGCCGTGATGGACTCCGCGCTGTGAATGCCCGGTGCAAATACCTTGTTGACGTTGCCGGCCTTGTCCACCAGCACCAAAGACGGCAGACTGCGCACGCCGTAGTCGTAAAAGGCCTGGCGCGCACCCTGGTCCATCACACTGACATTGGCCAGGTTGAAGGTGCTGTTTTTCTGCCCCGTCAACTTGTCAAGTTCAACCTTTTGCGCCTGGCACGGCGCGCCCATCGGGTTCAGAAAAAAGATCAGCGTGGGCTTGCCGTTGGAGGCAATGGTGGCCTTGAGCGCCGGTGTGCTCAAGGGGGCAGTGGGCGCTGCCAGCGCGATAGAAGATGCCGACACCCACAGCGTGGCCAGCAGTGTAAAAAGACGACGATTCATGATGCAACCTTTTGAAAAAACGCCCGTTTGGGCAGGTGAATTCTGGCGGGCTGATTCTGGATGCCCGCTGGCTCGATACGGCTTCATGCCAAGCACGTTCTTATATACAAAATATGCCTATAGCCCTTATTTAACAAGGAAGTGATGCTATTTATTAAATAGCTCACTGCGCTGTGTTCTGTGAATCACATCACCCGAAATGTAGGCGTAGCCCTGCGCCTGCCACCGCACCAGTTCAGTCATGGCGGCGGGCACCACGGTGATGACATCGTAAAAATCTTCGGGCTTGTAGCCCCGGTAATTGGCCGCATTGCGGCACACCCGAAACAGCACACCCTGGTCCGCCAACGCTTTGAGCTCGTCGTAAATGTCCGGGTAAGTAGAACGGTTCAGGCGCGACAGCATGTGCAACTCGTTGCCGTGCGCCACCACCACCAGCCGCGACGCTCCCACATCGCCAAACTGCTTGAGCGCCTTGAGGTGGTTGACCAGGTAGCCCAGCCCTTGCTCCAGATCGGTTGGGTTTTCAAAATTGAACTGGTACACCACACGCTGCGCACCCAGCGGCGTGGGGTCGAACGTGGATGGATCGCCCGGCTCGGCCCAGGCCGCCGTTGCACCCAATATAAGAGACATCAAAAAAAGTCTGCGCATGGTTGTCCTTCCTGGTTCAGGGTTGCTTGGGAGTTGGCAACGGCCGATTACCGCTGACCGTGGTCAGACCCAGGCCTTCCCAATCCAGCAAGCCGCCCCGGTAGTAGAAAATTTTGGCCACTGGGTAGCCCATCCTTACGATGCTTTTGATACCAGCAGGGCCTTGCACACACATGGGGCCATAGTCAAAAGCCACGATCTTGACGGCATGGCTGCAGTCCCACGCCTTGCCGGGCAGGCGCTGACAGCCCAGCACGTCCAGGCGGTCTTCCAACTCGTTGTGGGGAATGTGATAACTGTTGGGCAGGGTGGCATCCAGCGGCTCGTCTTCGTCACGCATGTCAATCACCATCGCCTGCGGGTCGTTGAGCGCCTTCAGCACATCAATTTCATTGACCGGGGTGATGCCGGGCAGCGGCACCAGGGGCTGAATGAAGCCCAAGGGGACACCACAGGCTGTTTTGGTGCGAATCACCACCAGGGGTCCGGTGGGCGTTTGCAATACAAACTCGTGGCTGTCGCGGGTGATGCGCAGCGGCTTGTCGTCTGCCGCCCACGTGGGTAGCGCCTGGACCCAGGCCGCCATCAGGCTTGCCAGGGCCAGGGTTCGCGCTACTCTTTGATGCTGCACTGCTCGCCCTTGCACGAAATCTCGGCATCCAGATACGACACGTTGCTGTAGCCCTTGCGCCCCAGAATGTCATACGTCTTGGCGCTCTTGACACCGGTGGCGCAATTCACAAACACAGGCACATCCTTGGGCACTTTGGCAACGTCTTTTTCCATGTCTTCAATGGGCAGACTGACTGTGCCTTTGAAGTAGCCGCGTGCTACAAGACTCTGTTCCAAGCCACGACAGCCAGGGCGTTGACATGACGTTTAGCAACCCGCCGTCTTCTTGAACGACTTGCTGGTGTTCTTGCCGTCTTTGTCAAAGCGGGCACGGATCTCGTCACCGGGCTGGATGCGTTTGTCTTTGAACTTGTCCAGCGTCAGGTCGTCGGTGATGGTGATGCTGACGGCCTCACCGGACTTGCTGTCCTTGAGCACAGCGATGGCCGATTTGCCATCCGCTGCCAAGGTGATCTTGGTGACCGGGCCGACCATCTTGCCTTCGTCGGCAAAGGCGTTGACGCTGTACGTGGCACTGGAAAGCCCAAGCACGGCCACGGCGATCAGGGTTGAGAGTTTGGTTTTCATGAAAGAACTCCTGTTGACAAACTAAAAAGGGTGAATCAGAACTTGACTTCAAACATGGCGTAGATGTTGTTGGCGCTTTCCAGCGGCGTGGTGCTCATCATGTTGCCGTTGACATCGCCAATAGCCACAGGTGCGCCGACCCAGTTGTTGCTGCCGGTGTAGTCAAATTTGTAGTGCTGCACGCCCACGCGGAAAAAGGCCTTGCTGGTAAAGGAAGAGATGGGTGCGCGGTCCAGTTCCTGAATCCAATAGGCTTCCAGCACGTCGCCACGCGTGCCCACCTTGGCCGTCCACATGTCATCCGCAGCGGGGGCAAAGGTGATCCAGTCTTTGGAGCCATGGTTCCACTCAAAGCCAAATTTGGACTTGGAAGGCAGGTCGTAACGCACGCCCAGCGCAAACGCCGTACCGGTCTTGCTGGTGGGTGCTTCGGGGGCAAAGAACGCACCCGTCATCAGGCCTTGAAAGCCAAACTGCGCCGACACGTTGTTGTTGGGGTGCGTGACACTCATCGCCACATCACCAAACACTTGCAAAGTGCCCGGGCCGATGTTCTTGTGCGTGGTCATGAAGCCCGCGCCCAGCCAGTCGATATCCCCCAGATTGGTTTTGGCCATGGTGTCACCAAAATAGGTGGCACGCATGGTAGGCGCATCAAAGATGTTCATGCCGCGGTTCCATTGCAACCAAACGCGCAGTGGATCGGTGTCAATAGGGACTAACGCAAGTCCCACCATGTCGGTGTCTTTAAGTGAGTTGCCCAGGCTGTCGCTGTAACCGGTTTCCAGGCCGCGTCCATAGCAGAACTTGGCGTAGGCACCAGGCAGCGCGTCAATCTCGGGCGCGTAGCCCAGGGTGACACCATCAAACGCATAGTCCACCAGCAACGCTGGTGTGCCACCGTTGCCCGGGCGCACGGCGGTGTTGTTGCGCAGGTTGCTGGGGGCACCACCAGTAGAGGGTCGCCGCCCGATCGAGAACCACATTTCCTGATCGGCAATGTTGCTCCAGGTGGCATAAACCCGGTCTACGTTGAGGTAGCTGGTGGAGGGCACATGACCCAGCGTGCCATCAAACACGCCTACACGGTCGGCAAAAAACGGCGCACTGCCGGCATTGGTGACAGCCCCGTCATTTTGCGAGCCAAACACTTTGTACATGTTCAGCTTGGCAGTCACACTGACATCCTGCGTGGCTTTGGCGTTCAAGTCCAACTCAAAGCGGTTGCTGAAAAGGCTGGTGTTTTTGGGTTGGTAGGCGGGAACAAACGCGGATTTGTCAGTGGCAGTGGTCGTGGAATAGCCTGATAACCCATTTATCAGGGTCGAATTTGCAGCCAGGAAAGCGTTTGCACCATCAAAAGTTTTGACACGGTTCATGCCTTGTGCGAACGTCATCAATCCTGTGAGCTGCGCACCATTTGCGACTGTGGGGTTGGCAAAAAAAGTAGCTTGCAAAGTACTCTGCGCATTGGTAAAGAGTTGATTCACATCCGTGAACGTCTTGGTTTGCCCTGCCAGGTAGTCATAGCGGAAACGGTAATCACCGCCCACGGTTAGCCAATTACCCAACGATTTCTTTTGCAACAGCGCCATTTGGCCTTTCAGGTCTTCCACTGCGGTTGCATCTGGTGGTGTTGCAGCTGCACGCACCGCATTGACTTGTTCGGCGGTCTGTGTGGCTTTGGCTTCGTTGGCCTGCACCTGCCCTTTGAGTGTCTGCAGTTGCTGCGCCAGCAACTCGTTTTGCTGCGCCAATGCCTCTATTTTTTTCAATAAATCGGCTTCAGAAGCCGTTGCCACCATCGGCATCAACAGCCCGGCAATGAGCGTTGCCAGCAGTTTTTTCTTGAACCTCTTATCCATTTTCAACTCCTCCAAAACAACCATCACTTTCTGTCTGGCCGTCAAGCGTGCTTGGCTAACGCCGTGTCTTCCTCGGAGTCTTCCCAACCCGTGATCATGGATTTCAGGTGTGCTGTCACCGTGTGCCCGGTGGTCGCCAGATACAAGTGCGAGATCAAAAACGCCAACATCAAGAAGGCACCCACGGTGTGCCCGGTGGCGATCCATTTCAACTGCAGCGCGCTCAAGCCCCAGGCCGACCAGCTGGCGTAAAACAGGTACAACCAGCCAGTGACCCAGATCAGCGGGCTCAGCAGCGTCAGCACACCCAGGTAGGTGAGCAACTGCAACGGGTTGTGTTTGTGACTCGATGTCGGCTTGAACGGGTGCGGTTCACCCTTGAAGATGCCCTTTGAGTAAAAGTTGGCTACCGCCACAATCTTTTCAGTCGTTGGGATGTATTGCCGCCACTCGCCCGTGGTCAGGTGCCAGAAGATGGCAAACACCCACAGACCGACCAGCGTCCAGGCGGCGATGGTGTGGTAATTGACGGCGTTTTCAAAGCCAAACACTGTGTACGTGCCATGCACCTCAAAGCCAGTGAGCAGCATGAAGATGATCAGCGCGGCCTGGCTCCAGTGCCAGAAGCGCTCGAAACCCTTGAACAGATAAATGCGTGCCATGTTGTGCTCCTTATTTGTTGCGTTTGCCGGTAACGACGCGGATCAGACCATGGCCGATCACACCGAGCAGAACCAGTGCCATTGCGGCCCAGCCCAACTTGTCCAGCCCAGCCAGGTGGTCCCGGCTGCGCCCTGGCATATAAACACCGTCAATCTTTTCGAGGCGGCCGTTGTTGACGTGGCAGTCCGCGCAACCTAGCGCCTTGTCCTTGGGCGCGACCATGTGGGTGATGGGCCACATGCTTTCGGTTTCAATGAAGTCGAGCTTGCCTGAGAACGGCAGCTTGGCGGTGGTCATGCCAGCGGCAACCGCTTTGTCCCAATTGAAGTTTTTCCAGAACGCGGTGTCGTCGTTGCCGGCCAAATGGGTGATCACCAACTGCTTGTTGACAGCGTCATAGACCTGCTTGCCGCGGAACAATTTGATCGGCCAGATCATCGACTTGCCGTCACTGGCACTGCCTTCAAAGTGGTTGATGCGAACGGGTTTGTCACCTTTTTCAATCTTGTCGGTTTGCAGCGTGTAGTTGACCGTGCCGTTGAACCAGACGTATTCGGGGATGACGTTTTCTTTCCAGACAAAGTCGCCCTTGATGGTCATGTAGGTGTCATAGCCGTCTTCGTTCTTGACGCTCATGGGCTTGCCATCCTTGTCGAGTTTGCCGGCGGTTGACCAGTCCCAGGACATCTTGGTGGGTTGGCCGCCGCGTGCAAAAGCCGGAATGTGACAGGTTTGGCACGCAATTTTGGTGGTGTGCTCGTTGAGCCGTGCCACCGGGTGCGGGGTCTGGCCGTGGCACGACTGGCACGTGGCCGGGTTGCTGCCATCTACCTTGCCGCGCAAATGTGCGGGTTCTTTGTCTTTGGCAGTCGGGGCGTAGCGGCTGCCAGGCACTTGGTGGCCCTCGGTCTTGTGACAGGTGGCGCAGGTGAAGTTGTTGCCTTTGGTGTCCATGTGCACATCAAGTGCTTTGTCCGGGGCTTCCAGCGAAGTGTCCAGGTCACCGTGCTTGACACCATCTCCACCACCACCATTAAAGTGGCACGCACCGCAGTTGGTGCGTTGGGTTGGGCCAACCTTCTGGGCAATTTCGGCCAGGTTGATGCCACGGATGATCTTGCCTGATCCGGCCGGAAATTCGGTGTCTTTCGCCACCGGATTGCCCGCAAAACCTGAGGGTTTTTTATATTTTCCGGTGTGGTCATGGCAAGCCAGACAGTCGACGTTTGCTTCTGAAGTGAAGTCGAACGTGTCATCTTTCCAGCCGTAGCCAATGTGACAACTGTTGCAAGCGGCTTCATTGGATTTCACCGAGGTGCAAAAGTTGTTGACGATGTGCTTCTTGCCCAGCATCTGCCCGGTTTGCGGGTTTTTAAACTCCCATGTCCAGTGCTGCGTCTGGTGAATTTGCTTGGCAGCCTCGGTGTGGCAGCTCAGACAGGCTTTTGTGACTGCCGGGCCTGAATCGAACGGCCCGGCCAGTGCCTCAAACTTGCTGTGGTCAGCGGTCGATTTGAGCAGCTTGGCCGCAGTGGCCTGGCTTGCTGCTTGTGCCGTGGGCAGCAGCAACGCCACCGCAAAAACAGCTGTCATCAGATTTCGCATACGCATCAGAGACTCCTTGATAGTCCAGAACCGGTATCGCATCGTCCATGCGGCGCAATCACAGCATTGGGGAAAACTACTGCGCTTGATGCTAGTTTTATGAACTGAAGAAGTTCTGATTTAAATCAATAAATATGCACGTGCTTATAAAAGCATTTATTTATATCAAACATCCGTCAAAAAAAAGGCGGCCAAAGCCGCCCGAATGCACGCTTGCTTAACTCTACTTTTTCATCGCACACGTGCTGAAGCCAAAAATGGCATAGGGTGGACACCAGCCGATGGCTCCCGTGGCCAGAGGCACCACCCCCAGCCAGCCCCACACGCCAATCGTGCCGGTGACGGTCAAACCAATCAGCACCAGGCCGAGCACGATGCGCAAGATGCGGTCGATACCGCCAACGTTTGATTTCATAAAAACTCCTTTGGGTTGCAGGTTTTGGGACAAGACCGGTGTATTACACACAGCCCGTAGGCGCGCCGTCTGTGACTCATGTCACCCAGTGCACCAGCGGTGCGGCTGGCAGTCGGTTTAAACCGGTGAGCTGCTCACCAACGCGCGCAGGGCCGCGCCGTTGAGGATCTGTATTTGCTCGCGGCCCAGGCTGACCCAGCCTTCGCGCTCAAAGCGGCGCAACAGGCGGGTGACGATTTCACGCACCGTGCCCAGCTCATCGGCCAAGGTTTGGTGTGTCACCAACAGTTGCTGGCCGCGCCCGAGCAAGGCCGCAGCCAAGCGCCGGTCAAGTTTCTGGAATGCTACGGCATCCACCAGCGCCGTCAAATCTGCCATGCGTTCGGCAAACAAACCCAACACCTCATTGCGAAAAGCCGGGGTGTCCAGCCAACGCCGGAACAGTGTGGGTGCAACCAGCATCAAGGTACTGGGTTTGGTGCTGGTGCCACAGGCTGCAAGCGGCTGGGCCCGGAACAGGCTGGCGCTGGACACCAGGCACAACTCACCCGGCACCACGCGGTACAGCTCCAGCGACCGGCCATCGCCCGAGTGGCGTGACACCTTGATTTCCCCCTGCAATACCAGCGGGAAACCCTGGCAAGGCGAATGCTCACCAAACAGCTCCGTCTGGGCTGGCACTGCAAACGCTGTCAAGCCAGACTCGGGTGCATCGGGCGCGGGCTGTACTTGGGCCAACGACGGGTACAACGCGGTCAACAGGGACATGGCTTGCACTGCCGGCAGGTGCGCAGGTTCAGGCTGCAACCGTAAACCCTTCTTGCGTGATGGCTTCGGCCACGGCTTCACGGCTTAGGTTGGTGCTGACTTCAACCCGGTTTTGTGTCCGGTCGGCAAGTACTTGGGCGCTGCGATCGAGCTGGCGCACGGCACGCACCACGGTTTTTTCACAGTGCTCACAGGTCATGCCGGTGACGGTAAACAAGTGTTCCATTTCAAATCCTTCGACAATAGGTTGCGAAATAAAGCGCGTATTGTGAACCTTGACTTCATTTTTGAACCTAAGCCCCATGCCAACACCTTCAGCTTCTGCCCCTACCCTGCGCATTGACATTGGTATTCACGGCATGACCTGCGCGTCGTGCGTGGGGCGAGCCGAACGCGCCCTGAAAAAAGTTCCTGGTGTGCAAGAGGTGAGCGTGAACCTGGCCACTGAATCGGCACGTGTCGTGGTCACCGCCGCCGACCAGATTGAAGCGCGGCTGCGGCGTGCCGTGCGCGATGCCGGCTATGAGCCGGTGGCGGCCAATGCCGCCATTGACGCAGCCACGCCCTCCAACTGGGCCGGGTTTGCCCCGGTGGCGTTGGGGTTGGGGTTGTCTGCGCCCTTGCTGCTGCCGATGCTGGGCACGCTTATGGGGCAGCACTGGATGCTGCCCGCCTGGCTGCAATTTGTGCTGGCCACGCCGGTGCAGTTTGTTCTGGGTGCGCGCTTTTACAAGGCTGGCTGGCATGCGCTGAAATCACGCAGTGGCAACATGGATTTATTGGTCTCCATCGGCACCACCGCAGGCTGGGCGTTGTCGGTCTGGCTGTGGCTGAGTGCCGCGCCCACGGCCATGCCCCACCTGTACTTTGAAGCTTCAGCGGTGGTCATTACCCTGGTGTTGCTGGGTAAATGGCTTGAGGCCCGCGCCAAGCGGCAAACCACCTCGGCGATCCGCGCCTTGCATGCCTTGCGGCCTGACACAGCCCACCTGCTGAGGCTGGACGGCGAGGTGGAGGTGCCGATTGACGAAGTGTTGGTGGGTGACGAGTTGGTGGTGCGCCCAGGCGAGCGTTTTGCCGTGGATGGTGTGGTGCTGGAAGGCTTGACCCAGGTGGATGAGTCAATGCTGACGGGTGAGCCGCTGCCGGTGTCAAAGGCATTGAATGACCCGGTCACGGGTGGCACACTCAATGGTGACGGCCGGGTCATCGTACGTGTTCAGGCCGTGGGTGTGGACACGGTACTGGCGGGCATCATCCGCTTGGTGGAAGACGCACAAGCCGCCAAAGCCCCGATCCAGCGTTTGGTGGATCAGGTCAGCGCGGTGTTTGTCCCTGTGGTTTTGGTGTTGGCCTTGCTCACCTTGCTGGGCTGGTGGTTGGCTGGCCAGCCATTTGAAGTGGCCATGATCAACGCCGTCACGGTGTTGGTGATTGCCTGCCCCTGTGCACTGGGTTTGGCCACGCCAGCGGCCATCATGGCAGGTACCGGTGTGGCGGCGCAGCACGGCATTTTGATCAAGGACGCACAGGCGCTGGAACTGGCGCACAAGGCCCGCGTGGTGGTGTTTGACAAAACCGGCACACTGACCGTGGGCCAGGCCCACTTGCTGGATTTTGTGGTGCCCGCCAGCGCTGACAAGCAAGGTTTGCTGGCCATTGCCGCGAGCCTGCAAAGCGGCAGTGGCCACCCTTTGGCACGCGCCGTGGTTAATTTCGCAAGTGAGTACAAGCTTACGCTGCAGCCCTTAAATCAAATGCAAACCATACCAGGAAAAGGCCTGCGCGGGGTTGTTAATGGCGGTGATTATGTGGTTGGCAGCCTGCGCTGGATGCAAGAGCTGGGCGTGCCACTGGCTGCATTTGATGCACGCGTGCAAGCCTTGCAACACCAGGGTGCCACCTTGGCGCTGCTGGCCCAGCAAACGCCCACGGGTTTGAATGCGCTGGCTTTGTTGGCTTTTGGCGATGCGCCCAAAGCCAGCGCCCGTGCGGCCGTGGCGACGCTGCGTGCACGGGGCATACGGGTGATGATGCTCTCGGGGGACAACACCGCCGCCGCCTTGGCCATGGCCAAACAGGTTGGTTTGGAGCCTGATGAAGTCATCAGCAATGTGTTGCCGGGCGATAAAGCCGCGCACATTGCAGCCCTCAGGCAAACCGGTGACACCGTGGTGATGGTGGGAGACGGCGTGAATGACGCACCCGCACTGGCTGCAGCTGATGTCGGCATGGCCATGGCCAACATCGGTGGTGGTACCGATGTGGCGATGCACGCCGCCGGCATCACCCTGATGCGGGGTGACCTGGCGCTGGTGGCTGCGGCTTTGGATATCTCTGACCGTACCGTGGCCAAAATCAGGCAAAACCTGTTTTGGGCGTTTATTTACAACGTGGCCGGCATTCCACTGGCCGCATTGGGCTACCTGAACCCGGTCGTGGCCGGGGCCGCCATGGCGATGAGTTCGGTGAGTGTGATGAGCAACGCCTTGCTGCTCAAACGCTGGCAGCCTGGCAGTCAAAAAGTTATAGATTAAATGACCCTTAAGCCCATATATATAAAGGGCTATTAGCTATTAATTTTATAGCTTTTTTAATGCGAGTCAGGTAGTTCAATCTTGACTTCCAGCACTTCTAGGTTGTCTTGTCGCTCCAGGTTCACCTTGATGTCAGCGGGGTTGATCTTGACGTATTTACTGATCACGGCAATCAACTCACGTTGCAAATCAGGCAAATAGTCGGGCTCAGCCGGGCTGCGGCCATCGCGCTCGTGCATCAAAATGAACTGCAGGCGCTCTTTGGCCAGGTTGGCGGTTTTTTTCTTCTCGCCCAAAAAAAATGAGAAAAACGACATGGCCTCACTTCCCCCCGAACAGGCGCTGTAACAACCCTTGTTTGGGTGGCTCGGTGAAGCGCATGGGCTTGTCTGCAGCCCCCAGAAAACGGTCAATCACATCTTTGTAAGCCTCTGACACGTCACTGCCTTCCATATGTACGGCCGGCACACCCTGGTTGGACGCTTGCAACACGGTTTCACTCTCTGGAATGACACCAATGAGTTTGATGCGCAAAATGTCTTGAATGTCCTGCAATGACAGCATTTGCCCCTGGTTAACCCGCGCCGGGTTGTAGCGGGTGATCAGCAGGTGTTCCTTGATGGGGTCAAGCCCCTGCATGGCACGTTTGGTTTTGCTCGACAACATGCCCAGAATACGATCCGAGTCACGCACGGAAGACACCTCGGGATTGGTCACCACCAGCGCTTCATCGGCAAAGTGCATGGCCATCAAGGCCCCGGTTTCAATGCCTGCAGGGGAATCGCACACGATGTATTCAAAATCCATGGCAGCCAGGTCGTTGAGCACTTTTTCAACGCCCTCTTGTGTCAAGGCATCCTTGTCACGGGTTTGCGACGCGGCCAGCACAAACAGGTTGTCACACTGTTTGTCTTTGATCAGGGCCTGGTTCAGGTTGGCTTCGCCATGAATGACATTGATCAGGTCATAGACCACGCGGCGTTCGCAACCCATGATCAAGTCCAGGTTGCGCAAGCCCACGTCGAAATCAATCACCGCCGTTTTGTGGCCACGCAAGGCCAGTCCGGTTGCAAAGCTGGCACTGGTGGTGGTTTTTCCGACACCACCTTTGCCTGAAGTTACCACAATGATTTTTGCCATGTTCTGGGAATCTTTCAAAGAAAAAATTTAGGCCTTCAAGGCTTCAAAGATGAGTTTTTCCTGGCCATCCGTGCTCAATCGAACTTGGGCAGGCAGGCCTTGAATGTCTTTGGGTAAAGCATTTTCACTGGTGCGGTAAACGCCAGCAATGGAGATCAGTTCTGGCTCCAGGCACAGCGAAAAAATACGCGCCTGGGTGTTGCCACTGGCTCCTGCCATGGCTTTGCCACGCAACGGGGCGTAGACATGGATATTGCCATCAGCCACCACCTCTGCCCCCATGTTGACCATGGCCAACACCACCAAATCAGCCCCCCGGGCATAAATTTTTTGGCCTGAGCGCAACGGCTTGTCAATCACCAAGGTCGCCGGCCCAGGAACTTCACGCACAACCTCTCGCACCACTTCTTTCACAACTTCACGAACCACCTCGGTACTGGGTTTTTCCGCTTGTTTTTTCTGTGGGGCAGATTTACCGCGTGGCACTTCAAGCGGCGCTTCTACCAGTCCTGCGGCCAACCCTTTTGCCAGGGTCTCAGGCGTTGCTTGGCGCAAAGCCACCGGTTTCAAGCGGCAACTTGCCAACGCTTGCAGCAGCACGGAAAGCTGCGCTGCATCTGTGCTGGTCGTGAGGTGTGAAAAGTCGAGCACCAACGCATCGTTGTCAAAAAAATCCGGGCTGTCACTTTCTGGTCCAAATTGCTGGGTAATGTCCGTCGCGACTTGTGATAAATCGGGCGTTTTCAGCATTAAAGCGATCAATGGCAACTGGGCGCTTTTGATTTCGAAAGAGGTGGACACGCGCGCTGAAAAGTAAAAGTTGAGCTATGAATGAACACTGCACACCTGGATCTGAATGATGGCCTGCAGTACAGCTTCAAATCTTACTTGATTGTGTGCCGAAAAAACTCTTAGAACTCAAATTTATTGTTTTATGCACAGGATTTTTCAACATAAAAAAATTCAAAAAATTGTGTGAAGAAGTTTGTTTTTGACTTAACTTGAATTTATATTTTTTAAATAGTGGTAGTAGATAAAGCAACATATTTTACGTGGATAAGTAAAAAATTTTCATATAAATCATAAGCTTAATCTATGTTGATTCTTGTGGACGGTGCTGCATCTGCTTTGTATCAAAAATTTTGATAACTTTTTAAAACAAAATTTTTTGTGGATAACTTTGACTTTGTAGATCATTTATACACAGCTTTATCCAAGGCATGGTCAAAAAAAAGCCCGGTGTCAGCCGGGCTTTGGGGAAAAGCTTGAAAACTTAAGGTTTTTGCACTGTTCCTGCGTAAGCGTCCAGCCAACACACCCTTGACGCAGCACTGCCCAGATGGCAGAGCACAGGCTGGCGTTACGGCTTGATCGGCTGCCAGCGGTGCGGCAACAGTACCTCAATCTGACTGTTCCTGTGCGTCGGCAGACGCGTC
>JBGSRY010000377.1:0-2050 GCA_041737325.1 Rhodoferax sp.
GTTCGAGTTGCGCATGCACGACGGCCAGACCCTGCGCATGCACCTGATGCGCGCACCACCGTCCATCTGGAGTCGCCCCCCCTTTGGTTTTGCCTGGATGCTGGTCTGGGTGGGCCTGGCCGTGGCGCTGGCCACCTACCCGATCGTGCGCACCCTGACACGTCGCCTGGAGCGCCTGCAAACCGGCGTACAGCATTGGGGCGCGGGCGATCTGTCGGTGCGCGTGCCCGAGGCCGGTCAGGATGAAGTGGCGTTTTTGGCCAAACGCTTCAACCAGGCGGCCCAGCGTGTGCAAACCCTGGTGCAGTCACACGAGGCACTGCTGGCCTCACAAAAATCACTGCTGGCCAATGCCTCGCACGAGTTGCGCTCACCCTTGACGCGCATCCGCATGGGGCTGGAGCTGATGGGCGCATCGGCCACGCCTGCGTTTCACGACGAAATCGCGCGCAATATCAACGAACTCGACCAGCTGATTGAAGAAATTCTGCTGGCCAGCCGCCTCGATGCCCAAGAGGCCGACCTCGGCAGCATCGAGCCGGTCGATTTGATCGGCCTGGCCGCCGAAGAATGTGCTCGTGTCGATGCCGAGCTAGAGCTGCAAACCCGTCCGTGCGCCGACGGCGCAGCCCCAGTGTCCACCGAGCTGGTGGTGCAAGGCGTGGCCAAGCTGCTGCGCCGTGCGGTGCGTAACCTGCTGGAAAATGCCCGCCGCTATGGGTCCGGCCACATCACGCTGAGCCTGATCCAAACCGCACACCTGGCCGTGGTGCGCGTAGCTGACCGGGGCCCTGGCGTACCCCCCGACTTGCAGGAGCGTATTTTTGAGCCGTTTTACCGTCTGCCCGGAGCCACCGAGCGGGACGGTGGTGTCGGCCTGGGGCTGGCGCTGGTGAAGTCAATTGCACAACGCCATGGGGGTCGTGCATTTTGCGAGAGCCGCCCCGGTGGGGGGGCCTCGTTTGTGATTGAATTGCCGCTGAATCCAACCCCCACAGCCGCAGCGCACTGAAAACCGCTGTTTTTAGCCAAAATAGTCCGCAAAATCCCCCAAATGGGGGATACCCAAACGGATGCTGGGTTGCTACAGTACTTCCCAGCTGCTGTCACAGTCTTGAAGCAAAGAGAATCGGCTCTAACGCAAGAAGTTTCCAACGACGTTCCCCCTGGGGAACTTTACAAGCCACCTTCGGGTGGCTTTTTTTTAAGCAAAATTGGCCTCTAGCCCTTTTAAATAAAGGGCAATGAGCTATAAATACAATAGCACTTCGGCAACAGGTATGTCATTCAGGCAGCGGGTGTGCCCATAGCGGCAGCTGCGCTCAAAACAAGGCGCGCAGTCCAGCGGTGGCTGGTAATCGGGCTGGTTTTTGAGCCACAACACCGTGGCCTGCGTGTTCAGCGGTGGCGTGTGCAAGGGGCTGCTGGAGCCAAATAAGGCCACCTGACGCACCCCAAAACCAGCTGCCACGTGCATCAGACCCGAGTCGTTGGTGACTATACTTTTGCTAGCTGCAATCACATGCAACGCTTGGGCTAGCGTCGTTTTTCCTGATAGGTCCTGAACATGACCTGGGTGCTGGGCATTGACCGGAGCGGCGATTTCGGCGCACAGCGCTGCTTCTTTGCCTGCACCCAGCAACACCACCGGCCAAGTCAATTGCGCCGCCAGCGCGGCAAAGTGCTGCGTCGGCCAACGCTTGGCTGGACCATATTCGGCCCCGGGGGCCAGCACATGGTAGGCCCCGCGCTGCAAACCCAGCTGCGCCAGGGTGGCATCCACCGCCGCGTCGTCCAATTGCAACTGGGGGCGGTCCTGGCTCAGGTCGGTGTCGCCGCTCAGCGCCGAGTAAAACGCCACCATCGGTGGGCGCTGGCCTTTGGGCGGATTCTTCAAGCGGTGCGTGAGCAGGCCAACACGCGCTTCACCCAAATAGCCGACGCGCTTGGGGATGCCTGCCAGCAGGGGCAGCAGGGCGCTTTTGAGGGAATTGGGGCAGACGTAGGCCACGTCAAACTGGCCGTGGAGCTGCTTGGCCAGCTGGCGGCG
>JBGSRY010000122.1:0-1766 GCA_041737325.1 Rhodoferax sp.
CGCCAGCACCCGCCCGCCACTGGCCTGCTGCGCCAGCGTAGCGGCATCGTCACGGCTGACCTGTGCCCACACGGGTGCGCTCACCCCCAGCAGCAGGGCAACGATCAGGGCATAGGTGAATTTCATGGTGCACAAGGAATAGGGGCAAAGGCCTGGGCAATGGTACTACTGCCGCAGCCTGTTACTGCTCAATCGGGTCGACCGTGACCCGTACCGCCAGGCTGTTGCCGGGGTTGTTGCGCATGAAGGTGGTGTGACTCTGCCCACGGTAGTCGTAGGTCACGCGGTAGCCGGTGATGCGGGTTTGCGCGTCATACACGGTGCGGCAACGCTGCACCTGGCGCTGACTTGACTCGTAGCGGCCATCGTCATAGGACGCGCGCTGGTCACGGTTGGCCATTTGGTCACCGGCCATGGCCCCCAGCACCACGCCCAGCGCCGTGGCGGCATCCTTGCCCTGACCACCGCCAAACTGATGCCCGACCACGCCACCGGCCAGCCCACCCAAAATGGCCCCGCCATACTGGCGCTCTGATTGACCATGACGTTCATGGTTGCCACGAAAGCGTGGCTCCTCAATCCACTGGCTGCTGCATTCGTTGCGCGGCACGCTGACACTTTCGTATTGCGGCTCGGCACTGCGCACCCGCGCCTGATCCGTAAAGCTCTGGGCATAACCGGCCCATGCACTGGTGGCCAACAAACTGGAGATGAGTAAGCGTTTCATGAAAAGCTCCTTGGGTTGATATGGCTTGCAGTGTGTGCCTGCATGCATGAACCGAAGCTGAACGGAATCGAAATAATCTGAGCTGTTCACCGTGCACATCCGCCTGCGGCGTGAAGCCCCTGGATGCAATCCATTTTTTTGAGGGATATCATCAGCAGATGATCTCTCTACCCTCTCAAAACATTGCCGACCTTCGCAAAAGTTACGAGCGTGCCGAACTCAATGAAGAAGCCTCGCACGCCGACCCGCTGCAACAATTTGCACAGTGGCTGGACGAAGCCATCGCCGCTGCAGTGCCCGAGCCCAACGCCATGACCGTGGCTACCGTCGGCCGTGACCTGCGCCCAAGCACACGCGTGGTGCTGATCAAGGGCTTTGATGCGCGCGGCATCGTCTGGTACACCAATTACGACAGCCGCAAAGGCCACGAATTGGCTGGCAACCCGTATGCCGCGCTGCAATTTCACTGGGTTGAACTCGAACGTGTGGTGCGCATTGAAGGGGTAGTGGAAAAGGTCAGCGCCGAAGAAAGCGATGCCTACTTTCACAGCCGCCCGCTCGACAGCCGCATTGGGGCCTGGGCTAGCCCACAAAGCCAGGTGATCAGCGGCCGGGGCGTGCTGGTGGCCAACGCCGCCCGCTATGGCGCACAGTTTTTGCTCAACCCGCCACGACCGCCGCACTGGGGCGGTTACCGCCTGCTGCCCAATACCTGGCAGTTCTGGCAGGGGCGCAAAAGCCGCTTGCACGACAGGCTTCAATATCGCCTGCAGCCCTCTGAAAATATGGGTGAACAGCTATGGATTCGGGAGCGATTGGCACCCTGAATCAGAGCGCATCAGCCTAACCAACCCACCAGTGCCATCACCAGGGTGATGCTGACCAAGCCCAGCACGGTGGACACCGCCATGCTGGCCGTCACCAGGTCTTGCGCGACCTCGTAGCGCTGGGCAAACAAAAACACATTGGCCCCCATGGGCAGCGCGGCGGCAACGATCATCACCGACAAGTGCAGCCCTGACATGCCCAAACCCAGGCC
>JBGSRY010000412.1:0-4237 GCA_041737325.1 Rhodoferax sp.
CTTCGAGGTGCTGACCTGCTACCCGGGCCTGCATGCGCTGATGTTCCACCGGCCTGCACATGCGCTGTACCGGCGCGGCTGGTTCTGGGGCGCGCGCTTCATCTCGCAGTTCGGCCGCTTCATCACCGGCATCGAGATCCACCCCGGCGCCACCATCGGCCGGCGCGTCTTCATCGACCACGGCATGGGCGTCGTCGTCGGCGAGACGGCGGAGATTGGCGACGACTGCACCATCTACCAGGGCGTGACGCTGGGGGGTACGTCACTCTACAAAGGCACCAAACGCCACCCCACACTGGGCCGTGGCGTGGTGGTGGGGGCCGGCGCGCAGGTGCTGGGTGGCTTTACCGTGGGCGATGGTGCCAAAGTGGGTTCCAACGCGGTGGTCACCAAGCCGGTGCCCGCCGGAGCAACCGCAGTGGGCAACCCGGCGCGCATCATCCAGGCCGAGCAAGATGTCAAGCGCGAAGAAGTAGCCGCCAAAATGGGTTTTTCAGCCTATGGCATTACGCAAAGCGACGACCCCTTGAGCCAGGCCATGCGCGGCCTGATTGACAGCGCCGCTGGCCAGGAACACCAGATTGCCATGCTCTGGCAAGCCATTGAAAAGCTCAACTGCCCACGCCAGGTGGTCACCATCGTGCCGCAAGATGCCGCCCGTCAGGAACATTTTGCGGCCGACAAGCTCAATCAACTGGTTGGTAAGTAGCCCCGCCAAGCCAGCGTCGAGCGTCCTTGAGCAAAAGCAGAAGTTGCTGTTCCCTCAGGGGTGACTGGATGAAGCCGAAGCGGGTGTAAAAGTTGGCCGCCTCCTGGTCGATGGGGTGCGTCAGCATCGCGCGTATTCCCGCTTGTTCGCTGATCAAGAGCGTGCGCCGGATGGCATCTTGCAACAAACCCACGCCAATGCCACGTCGCTGGTCTTGCGTTGACACGGCCAGTCGGGCCAGCACCACCACCGGCAGTGGAAAGCGGCCCATGCCTTTGCGAATGCGATCTGGTGCGTCCAGCGTATCAATCTGACCCACGGTCAAGCTGAAATAGCCCACCACGCGACCATCGTCAGTGGCGATGAATGTCTTGCAAGACCCCACACTCTGCGCCTGTCTGGCGTGACGAACCAGCCAATCATTGAGGGTGGGCTTGCCACAATCAAAAGGATCAAGAAAATGCTCAGACCCCAGAGTCACCGGTTGGCGGATGCTCACTGCGTGGCCCAGGGTGTCTGGCGGGTCATCACATCACGCAGTCCAGGGTTGACCTGCTCGGGTTGATCGAGCAAACGCATCAAATTCTCATACTGCTGGTCAGAGACAATGAACAAGCGCTGATCCATCAGGGTCTGTTCGGCCGCTAGGCAGGCACTGTCCAAAATAAAATCGGTCAAGGACTTGTGGGCAACGTCCGCTGCCCGACGCAAAACGAGTTCCTGCTGCGGTGTGGCGCGCAAGCCAAGACGGGCAGATCGTGCGCTGGATGGGGCGATGACGGACATGAGGTGGCCTCTTGGGTATTAACTCGTTGTGTGAATGTTAGTACAAACGGCACACGCTTGTTTTTGCAATGAAACGACCGCAAGCAGCAACGTGCATTGGGTGTCAGATGAACCAAAAAGAAAATGCTAGCTTGCTAGGAGCTACTTGCGCTTATCTTGTTAAGCCACTTTTTGTATCAAATCAAAGAATGGCCTGTAGCTTGGGCGCAAGGGTTTGAAGGTTGACAAACGTCAGTTCATACATGGCCGACAAACCGGTAGTCTGCTCATCTGAGAGGTCGCTGGCGCATATGATGAACTGCTGGCGCTCGATACCCAGGCGTTTTTTCAGGCGTAAAAATTTGTCAATGTCGCGGCGAAAATCACCGGTTTTGCATTCGATGTAGATGGGCATCTGGCCATTGACCAGTGCCATCACATCAATTTCATGCAGGTCGTCATTGGCAAACACAACCTTGACACCGCGCGCACATGATGCGGTCAAGTTTTTGGTCTTGATTTGCTCCAGCAGTGTCATCAGTGCCCACCACTCCAACCAGCCACCTTCAAAGAATTGCCGCACCTTGGTGGCTGTTTGCAGGTTGAGACGGACAATCTTTTCGGGCTTTTGGTAGTGGTAGCGGGCGAACAAAGTATGGCTGTAGAACTGGCGGCACAGGTTGTTAATCGCCTGGGCATCCTTTTGGCTCAAATTCGCAAGTTCCAGATTCAGACCGCTGTGGCTGCTGCGGTAGGCGTAGCGCACGCGGTTGAGCAATTCGGCAAACAGTGCGTAGTTGTCGCCCAAGGCACAGGCGGCATCGTCAAAAAAACCAGTGGTGTCGACGTTGCTGTAGTCAAACTGCGCTTCAATTTGGTGGGAGGTAAACCATGCTTTGAGCGCTTGATGTTGCTCTGGTGTTGCGAGTTTGTCGGTATTGTGCAAGTTGAGTTGACCCAGTGCCATCACCGCTGCGGCAGGCACCTGTTCCGACTCGGTGGTGTTGGCAGATGCCAAAGGTTTGTCGATGGCTTTGAGCGATTCGATTTCACGCAGCGCAGCGAAATAGCGCTCAGCCAGTTTTTCAACAAAGAACGGCGTTTCGTAAACCGTGCTTGGGTTTGAGCACCTTGCGCAGGGCATTTTGTTGCCAGATGCGATGGCGGCGGTTTCGGCGATGAAGCCACATTTATTGCAGCGATAGATGGGCATGGTGCAAAAGCGATTTGATGGGTTGTGACAGCGCTTCGAATGCTATTTTTATATGAGCTACTAACCCTTTTTGAACAAGGGCTATAGGCCTATTTTATGTAAAAATACGAACTGCAGTTTTGGGCCTGAAGGCCTTGCACACGGCTTCGTTGGTTTCCAGATACGGCCCGCCAATCAGGTCAATGCAATAGGGTACGGCTGCAAAAATGCCGGGCACGATGGATTGGCCCGCTGCGTCGCGCAGGCCTTCCAGCGTTTCGGCAATCGACTTGGGTTGTCCCGGCAGGTTGATGATCAATGATTGATCGCGAATCACCGCGACCTGGCGCGACAAAATGGCGGTGGGAACAAAGTGCAGACTGATCTGGCGCATCTGCTCACCAAAACCAGGCATTTCTTTGTGGGCTACAGCCAGCGTGGCCTCGGGGGTTACGTCCCGCAACGCCGGGCCGGTGCCGCCCGTGGTCAGCACCAGGGCACATCCAGCTGCGACCAAGTCAATCAACGCGGCTTGAATGTCGGCCTGTTCGTCGGGGATCAGGCGCGGCTCAAATTGCAGCGGGTTTTTCAGGGCACGCTGGAGCCAGTCTTGCAGGGCCGGCAGGCCTTTGTCCACATACACACCGGCACTGGCGCGGTCACTGACCGAGACGATGCCGATTTTGACCAGCGGGTAGGGGTTGTGGGCGGATTCAGGCATGGCCTCAGGCCTCGTGGCTAGGGTTGAAAACAGGGGCATCAGGCGTGCGCTGGGGCACGGCTTCAAATGCCTCACGCACCAACTGAAAAATGTCGCGGTAAGCCCGGCCGTGGCGCGGGGCTGCACCCGGTTTTTCAGGCTTGGCATCTTTGCGCGCCTGGCGAATCAGGGCGCGCAGTTGCTGGGTATCGCAGCCGGGGTTCAGGTTGATCCACTGCGCGGCAGCGTCGTCGTCGGTGATCAGGCGGTCGCGCCAGATTTCAGCTTGGTGCAACGCCAGTTTTTCGGCCGCCGAGCCATTGGCTTGTTCGTCCAGCGCCGCACGCACACTGGCCACCACCTCGGGCTCCAGCAGGCGCATGAGCTTGCCGATGAACTGCATCTGACGGCGTTTGCCCTCAAAGTTGGTGATGCGTTTGGCATCTGCGATGGCTTCTTTGAGCTTGTCTGACAGGGTCAGACCGGCCAGCAGGTCGGCGCGCAGGGTGAGCAGGTCTGCGCCGAGTTTTTGCAGCTCGGTGCTCTCGCGTTTGAGGTCGGTGCGGCTTTGGTCATCCGTGCCTTTGAGTTCGGCTTTGAGCTCCAGGTCGCGTTCGCTGCCCTCGGCCACGAACTCGCCACGCACAAAATAGCCTTTTTTAAGTTTTCTTGACATAGCCAAGTATCATAGCCGCGCTATGAAAAAATCCAACACGCCCCGGTCTGTCGTTCAATCATCCCGTGCTGCTTGCGTGCAACCAGCCGTCAAAGCTGAACGCGGTTTTGCCTACAGCCGCGCTTTCTTTGAGAACCTGGTCGACAGCGCTGTCGACCATGCAAAAAAACTGGGCGCAACCGATGCATCTGCCCA
>JBGSRY010000500.1:0-3740 GCA_041737325.1 Rhodoferax sp.
GTTTGCCCCTGGTATTGCACCTGGTTGAGAAAGTTTGACAGACCCCGAGAAAACTCGGTCACAGTCAGCGCGATGACGCTCATAAAACCCCGCATGAAGTTGGGTTAATCAGTTTATCTGATTTTATGGATTTCAAGTAGGGCGGGCTTCAGCCTGCCATGGTCGACTGAAGTCGACCCTACAAAGCGCATTCCAAACGCAATGCTTGTTCTTTCACGTTAACTTTGTTGAAGATACCCCCCACCCAGCGCCATGTGACAATCTGCCCATGTACTTATTATTTGAAGAAACTGGCAAATTCCTGGCTGGGCGCATGCTGTCTGAAGCCGACGCGTCGGCCCAGGTAGAGCTTGATTCGGGCAAGCGCGTCAAGGTCAAGGCGGCCAATATGTTGCTCAAGTTCGAGAAGCCTGAACCGGCCCAACTCATGCTGGCGGCGCAGCAGGTGGCGCAAGGCATCGAGCTCGACCTGGCCTGGGAATTTGCCCCCGAGGGCGACTTTGGCTTTGCCGACCTGGCGCGCGACTATTTCTCGGCGCAGGCCACGCTGCCTGAGCAAGCGGGCATGTTGATGGCGCTCTATGACGCACCGCATTACTTTCGCCGCGCCGGCAAAGGGCGCTTCAAGAAAGCCAGCGCCGACATCCTGGCGCAAGCCCTGGCCGCGATTGAGAAAAAGAAACAGCAGCTGCTGCAAATAGAAGCCTGGGTCAAAGACTTGAGCGCGGGCACTTGCCCGCAGCCGATTCGCGACCAGCTCTTCAAGATTCTCTTCAAGCCCGACAAAAACGCGCCGGAATACAAGGCCGTGGTGGAGGCATCGCGCGCCACGCACCTGGGCCCCCTGGAGCTGCTGATGCAAGCCGGGGCGATCGATTCGCCCTACCAGTTCCACTGGAAGCGTTTTCTGCTGGAAAACTTTCCACGTGGCACGGGCTTTCCCAAGCTGGACGCGCCAAAGATTGCTGATGAGTTGCCGCTGTCATCGGCGCGTGCGTTCTCAATTGACGACTCGGCCACCACCGAGATTGACGACGCGTTAAGCGTGCAAGGCCTGGGCAGTGGCACGGTGCTGGTGGGCATTCACATTGCCGCCCCGGCCTTGGCCATTGCGCCGGGCAGTGCGGTGGACCAGGTGGGGCGCGCGCGCCTGTCCACCGTTTACATGCCGGGCTACAAGCTGACCATGCTGCCCGATGAAGTGGTGCAAAACTACACCTTGATGGAAGGGCGTGACTGCCCGGCGGTGTCCTTGTATGTGACGCTGGACGAGGCCACGCTGGACATCACAGCCACCGAGACCCGGTTGGAGCGGGTGCACATGGGGGCCAATTTGCGCCACGACCAGCTCGACGACGTGGTCACACTGTCCTGGCTGGAAGACCCCACGTTTATGCACAAAATTGACCCCCAGCCCTTGCAGAATAAGCGTGAACAGCTCTCATTTTTGCACCGTCTGGCCAAAGACCTGAAAGCCAAGCGCGAAGTGGTGCGCGGCAAGCCCGAGAACTTCAACCGGCCGGATTACAACTTCAGATTGGTGGGCAACGACGGCGAACCCGACGGCAGCGAACAAGTGCAGATCAGCGTGCGCCAGCGCGGTGCGCCGCTGGATTTGATCGTGTCTGAGGCCATGATTCTGGCCAACAGCACCTGGGGTGGCTGGCTGGCCGAGCTGGGTGTGCCCGGCATTTACCGCAGCCAGGCCAGCATGGCCCCCGGCGTGAAAGTGCGCATGGGCACCAAAGCCCAGCCGCACGCGGGCATGGGGGTCAAAAGCTATGCCTGGAGCAGCTCGCCGCTGCGCCGCTATGTGGATTTGGTCAACCAGTGGCAAATCATTGCCTGCGCGCGCCATGGCAAAACCGCCGCGCTGGTGGCACCGTTCAAGCCCAAAGATGCCGAGCTGTTTTCCATCATCTCCAGCTTCGATGCCGCCTACAGCGCCTACAACGGCTACCAGAACGCCATTGAGCGCTTCTGGACGCTCAAATACGTGCAGCAAAACGCCATCACCGAGCTGGAAGCCACCCTGTTCAAAGACAACCTGGTGCGCGCCGACCACCTGCCGCTGGTGTTGCCGGTGCTGGGTGCACAAAACTTGCCGCGTGGGGCACGCGTGCGGGTCAAGCTGGGTGACATTGACCTGGTCTCTCTGGACGTGCACGGCACGCTGCTGGAGCGGCTCGATACCGAGCCCGAAAACTTTGACAACGACGATGAGCAAGACGACGACACCGCAGCGGGCCCGATAGCCATAGCGGTGGATGTGAATGAAGTGGCGGCTGCGGATGCTGCGCCAGCCACCTTGCCAGAGGCGGGCGCTGCACCGTGAAGCTGCGCCGTTTCAGTACCCTTCAGATCGCGTTGGGTGCGTCCCTGGCGGTGCACGCGGCCTTGCTGACGGTGCGTTTTGCAGCCCCCGAAGCCTTCAACCGGGTGTTTGAAGACACGCCGCTGGAAGTGATTTTGGTCAACGCCAAAACCGATGAACGCCCCACCAAGGCGCAAGCCATTGCCCAGGCCAATCTGGCGGGCGGCGGCGAGCTTGAGCGTGGCCGCGCCACCAGCCCGCTGCCACCGGCGCTGTTGACCCAGTCGGGCCAAGACCGCAGCACCGAGGCCGAGCGCGAGGTGCTCAATTTGCAAGAGCAGCAGACGCTGATGCTGGGGCAAGTCAAAAACATGCTGCGTGCCCTGCCGCCCGCGCCGCCGCGCCCGTCGGCACTGACCCCCGAGCAAGCGCAGCGCGAGCAAAAGCGCCGTGAACTGGTCAAGGTGCTGGCCGAGATTGAACGCCGCATTAACATGGAAAATGCGCGCCCTAAAAAACGCTACATCAGCCCGGCCACGCGTGAGGCGGTGTACGCCCTGTATTACGACCACTTGCGTCGCGCCATTGAAGACAAGGGCACCGAGAACTTTCCGCAGTTGAACGGGCAAAAACTGTATGGTGAGCTGACCATGATCGTGACCATCAACTTTGACGGCCGGGTACTGGCCACCGAGGTGGTGCAAAGTTCTGGCAAAGCGGCACTTGACCGCCGCGCCCAAGCCATTGCGCGCAGCGCCGGGCCGTTTGAGCGCTTTACCAAAGACATGCGCCGCCAGGCTGACCAGATCGCCGTGGTGTCGCGCTTCAAGTTCACCCGCGACGATGTGCTTGAAACCAAACTCAGCAACGATTAATTCGCATCGTCGTGTCGACCACCATTAGTTATGAAACATAGAGCTATCGAAGCTATGCAGTTTGTAGGGCGGACTTCAGTCCGCCATGGTCGACTGAAGTCGACCCTACAGAAGTCAACCCCACGGGGCAATCCTATTTGTCGTCGCCATGCCACTTGACCACTACTGCGTGATGGGCAACCCCATCAGCCACAGCCGTTCGCCCTGGATACACACCCGCTTTGCCGAGCTCACCGGCCAGGCGCTGGTGTACGACAAGCGTGAAATCCAGCTGGACCACTTTGACCGCAGCGTGCAAGCCTTTGTTGATGCCGGTGGGCGCGGTTGCAACATCACCGTGCCGTTCAAGTTTGAGGCCGCTGCACTGGCCACCCACATCAGCGACCGTGCCCAGTTGGCGCAAGCTTGCAATGTGCTCACCTTCAAAGACGGGCAAATATTGGCCGACAACACCGATGGCATCGGCTTGGTGGCTGACATGGAGCGCAATGTGGGCTTGCAGCTGCAAGGCCTGCGCCTGTTGCTGATCGGCGCAGGGGGCGCGGCCGCCG
>JBGSRY010000543.1:0-5553 GCA_041737325.1 Rhodoferax sp.
CTGAGCCAGAGAATTCTGGACAGCACGCCAGACACTCTGGCGATTTCCATCATCAGCGCAGGCGAGTTGCGTTATGGGTTGAGCAAATTGCCACTGTCCAAATCCCGCCGTGGGGTTGAATTGGCCAACCGCCTTGACGCGCTGCTCGCAGCCATCCCCGTCCTGCCTTTGCCAGCGAATGCGGCGCAACACTACGGCAACACCAGGGCGCAATTGGAAACCGCTGGCACACCCATTGGTGGCAACGACTTGTGGATTGCCGCCCACGCTTTGGCGCAAAACCTGACACTGGTGACTAATAACACCCGCGAGTTTGAACGGGTGGCGGGGTTGCGGGTGGAGAACTGGATTTGATATGGAATACGAAAGCGACTTTCCCCGCTGCTTCATGAAGCGAACCCAAAAGAACCTGGAAAGCTACAAGGGAAACTATGAGGCAACCCAACTCATCGACAGCCTACTCGGGTTCTTGATCGTTCCCAAAGAAAAACTTTTTGAAAAAATACCAATCACGCCGTTGAATGAACTCTGCACCACTGAATGGGGCAATGTATCAACATGGCTGCCCCAAGAGATCAAATGTGATCTTGGCCATGAACATAGATTGACTCTGCGCCAATTGGTACGAAAGTTGCGCAATGCCGTGGCTCACTGCCATATTCAACCTTACCCGAAGACAGGTGTCGTTAAAGGATTCGAGTTCGCCGACAAGCCATCTTTCAAGGCGAAAGTTCCCGTGGCTGAATTGAATCAATTCATCAAACAGTTGGCTTCTACGTTGGCCAGTCCCGAAGGAAACGACGCTTAACCATGCTGATCGACTTCTTCTACACCCTGCGCGCCGCCAAACTGCCGGTTTCGGTCAAGGAATTCCTGACCCTGCTCGAAGCCCTGAAGCTCGGCGTGGTCGGCCCGAAAACGCCGCAGGCTGATGGTGGCGACGATGACCACACACCAAGCGGCTACAAGATTGAAGACTTCTACTTTCTGAGCCGCGCCACCCTGGTCAAGGACGAAAAACATTACGACAAGTTCGACCGCGCCTTTGCCGCTTACTTCAAAGGCGTGGAACGGGTCACCGACTTCACCCAAGAAGTGCCGCTGGACTGGCTTAAAAAGACGCTGGAACTGAACTTAAGCCCCGAAGAAAAAGCGGCCATCGAAAAAATGGGCTGGGACGAGCTGATGGACACGCTCAAAAAACGCCTCGAAGAGCAAAAGGAACGCCACGAAGGCGGCAGCAAATGGATTGGCACCGGCGGCACCAGCCCGTTTGGCAACAGTGGTTACAACCCGCAAGGGATGCGCATTGGTGGCAAAGGCGGCGGCAAGAGCGCCGTCAAGGTGTGGGAGCAACGCGCCTACCGCGACTACGACGACACGCAAGAGCTGGGCACGCGCAACATCAAGGTGGCGCTGCGCCGCCTGCGCAAGTTCGCCCGCGAGGGCCACATCGAAGAGCTTGATCTGCCCGACACCATCCGCGCCACCGCCGCCAACGCTGGCTGGCTCGACATCAAAATGGTCCCGGAGCGCCACAACAACGTCAAAGTGCTGTTGCTGATGGACGTGGGCGGCACCATGGACGAGCACATTGCCCGCGTGGAAGAGCTGTTTTCAGCCGCCAAGGCAGAGTTCAAGCACCTGGAGTTTTATTACTTTCACAACTGCGTCTATGACTTTGTCTGGAAGAACAACCGCAGGCGATTTGCCGAAAAATTGGCCACCTGGGACTTGATCCGCAAGTACAACAAAGACTACAAACTGATCTTCATTGGCGATGCCACCATGGCCCCCTATGAAATCCTGCAACCCGGCGGCAGTGTGGAATACAGCAACGAGGAAGCCGGGGCCGAGTGGCTCAGCCGCCTGACCAACGCCTACCCGCACTTTGCCTGGATCAACCCCGAGCCGCAAGGCGTGTGGCAATACCGGCAAAGCATCAGCATCGTGCAGCAGCTGACAAGCCAGCGCATGTTCCCGCTGACCCTCAAAGGGCTCGAAGAAGCCATGCGTCTGCTGAGCAAATGAACACCAACCGACCTGGCCGGGCGCACCACTGCGCGCATCAGCGCGTACACGCTGGCTAGCCATAGAATAACCCCCCAACGCCGCCGTAGTTCAATGGATAGAACGGGGACCTCCTAAGTCTCAGATATGGGTTCGATTCCCGTCGGTGGTACCAAGGCCTACCCGCCCTGTCGCACACCAGCCCCTTTGCACCCGCACACCATGTCAGACCCCGCACGCGCACCCCGCATCCGGCCACAAACGCTGGCAGACGTGGCCTACCCCAAAACCATCAAAAGCTTTGTCCGCCGCGCAGGCCGGGTGACCACTGGCCAAACCAAAGCGTTTGAAGAACTGGGTCCCACCTACCTGCTGCCGTACCAGCCAAATGCTATTGACTTTGTAGCTGTTTACGCAGAATCAACGAGGGCTAGAGGCCAAAAAAGCATACAAGCCGCACCCGTGGTACTGGAGATCGGTTTTGGCATGGGTGAGGCCACGGCGCACATTGCTGCGCTGCTGCCAGACACCAACTTCTTGTGTTGCGAGGTGCATGAACCCGGAGTCGGCGCACTGCTCAAACGCATTGGTGAGCAGCAGCTGCACAACATCCGCATCTGCGCCCATGACGCGGTTGAGGTCATTGACCACATGCTGCCGCTGCAAAGCCTGGACGGCGTGCACATCTTCTTTCCCGACCCCTGGCACAAAGCGCGGCACAACAAACGCCGCCTGATTCAAGCCCCGCTGGTGGCCAAGCTGGCCGCGCGCCTGAAAGTGGGCGGCTACCTTCATTGCGCCACCGACTGGCAGCCTTATGCCGAGCAGATGCTGGAAGTCTTGAGCGCCGAGCCGCTGCTGCAAAACAGCGCCGCCAGCACCCACCCCGAACTGCTGGGCTATGCGCCCAAGCCGCACTACCGCCCACTGACCAAGTTTGAAAACCGGGGTATCAAACTCGGCCACGGCGTTTGGGACGTGGTGTTTGAACGGGTTGCGTAACACCGTTCGCCCCCCCAACCGCAACGGTGTGGGCCCGAGTTGCGTGGCCTTGCCGCCGGGCCCGTGGCCGACCTTGCTGGACTTTTTGACGGCACGTTTCCCGGCCATCGAACGGGCGCTGTGGCAGCAGCGCATCGACCAGGGTGACGTGATCGATGCCTATGGGACTCCCATCACGGGCAACCCGCCCTACCAGCCCAACCAGCGTCTGTTCTACTACCGCGAGGTGCCCCATGAACCGCACATCCCGTTTGACGAGGTGGTGCTGTTTGAAGATGACCACCTGTTGGTGGTGGACAAGCCCCACTTCTTGCCAGTCGTGCCGTCAGGCGGCTATCTGACCGAGACGCTGCTGGTGCGGCTCAAGCGCAAGCTGGCGCTGGATGACCTGGTGCCGATCCACCGCATTGACCGCGACACCGCCGGGCTGGTGCTGTTCTCCAAACAGCCCCGCACCCGCGCCGCTTACGGTGTGTTGTTTAGCCAGCATCGGGTGCAAAAAACTTACGAAGCCATTGCCCCCTGGTGCGCTGACCTGCAGTTTCCGCTAACGCGCCAAAGCCGCATCAAAGAGGCCGGGCATTTCATGTTGCAGCACGAAGTGGATGGGCCAGTCAACGCCATCACCACCATCGATGTTCTGCAGGTGCAAGGCGCGTGGGCACGCTACCAGCTCAAGCCCGTGACCGGCCAGCGCCATCAATTACGCGTGCACATGCTGGCCCTGGGCTTGCCCCTGCGCAACGACGGGCTCTACCCGGTGCTCACCCCCGAGGGGCAGGTGGACTACGCCCACCCGCTGCAGCTGTTGGCGAAAGAACTGGTTTTTGTAGACCCGGTGTGTGCGGTGCTGCGACAGTTCAACAGCCAGCGCCACCTGCTTTTTTAATCACTCCACCGTCACACTCTTGGCCAGGTTACGCGGCTTGTCCACGTCAGTGCCACGGGCGCACGCGGTGTGATAGGCCAGCAGCTGCAAGGGCACCACGTGCAGCATGGGCGAGAGTTCGCCATAGTGCTCGGGCATGCGGATCACGTGCACGCCTTCGCTGCTCTCAATATGGCTGTCGGCATCGGCCAGCACATACAGCACGCCGCCACGGGCGCGCACCTCGTGCATGTTGCTCTTGAGCTTTTCCAGCAAGGCATCATTCGGGGCCACGGTGACCACCGGCATGGCGCTGGTCACCAACGCCAGCGGGCCGTGTTTGAGCTCTCCTGCCGGGTAAGCCTCGGCGTGGATGTAGCTGATTTCCTTGAGCTTCAGCGCGCCTTCGAGCGCAATCGGGTAGTGCAGGCCGCGGCCCAAAAACAAGGCGTTTTCCTTGGCGGCAAAGTCCTGCGCCCAGGCGATGAGCTGCGGCTCCAGCGCCAGCACCGCTTGCAGCGCAGCGGGCAGGTGACGCATGGCGCTGATGTGGCGCGCTTCTGCTTCGTCTGACAGCAGCCCGCGCGATTGCGCCAGCGCCAGGGTGAGCAAAAACAACCCCGCCAGTTGCGCGGTGAAGGCTTTGGTGCTGGCCACGCCAATCTCAACCCCGGCGCGGGTGATGTAGGCCAGCTCGCATTCGCGCACCATGGCGCTGGTGGCCACGTTGCAAATGGTCAAGGTGTGCGTCATGCCCAGGCTTTGCGCGTGGCGCAGCGCAGCCAGCGTGTCGGCGGTTTCGCCGCTTTGGGTGATGGTGACGATCAGTGTGCGGGGGTTGGGCACCGAGTCGCGGTAGCGGTATTCGCTGGCCACTTCCACCTGGGTCGGGATTTTGGCGATGGATTCCAGCCAGTATTTGGCGGTGCAACCGCTGTAGTAGCTGGTGCCGCAGGCCAGAATCAACACCGAGTCGATGTCCTTGAACACGCGCGCGGCGCTGGCGTTTGCACCGTCAAACAACTCAGGCACGATGCTGTCCACGCCCTGCAGTGTGTCGGCAATGGCGCGTGGTTGCTCAAAAATTTCTTTTTGCATGTAGTGGCGATAAGGGCCCAGCTCGGCCGCGCCGCTGTGCGCATGCACCGTTTTGACCGGGCGCTGCGCGGCGCTCAAGGGTTTGAAAGCCTTGTCCACCAGCCAGTATTTGCCCAGCTGGATGTCGGCCACATCGCCTTCTTCCAGGTAAACAATCTGGTCGGTGACACCGGCCAGGGCCATGGCATCGCTGGCCAGGTAGTGCGATTGGCCGTCTGCGCCCACGCCCAAAATCAAAGGGGAACCGGCGCGCGCGCCAATCAGGCGCTGCGGCTCGTCCTTGCAAAACACGGCAATGGCGTAGGCCCCGCGCAGGCTGCCAATGGCCGCTTTGACGGCTTCAAACAGATCACCGTCGTACAGGCTGTCGATCAGGTGTGCAATGACTTCGGTGTCGGTCTGGCTCTGAAACACATAGCCCTTGGCTTGCAGCGCCGCACGCAGTTCATCGTGGTTTTCAATGATGCCGTTGTGCACCAGCGCCACGCGACCCGGTTTGCTGTAGGCATCCGCGCCCGGGCCGTGGCTGAAATGCGGGTGCGCGTTGTGCACGGCGGGCGCGCCATGCGTGGCCC
>JBGSRY010000568.1:0-3366 GCA_041737325.1 Rhodoferax sp.
GTGGGTTTGACCTGGTCGACCTTCACGGTCGTCAAGGCCTGCCCGGCCAACAAAGGACTGGCCGACAAGCGGTTGACCCAAGTGGTCAGCTGTGCCGGCTCCAGGGTAAAACCAGCCACCTCCAACGCCCGTTCATCCGCACTGATTTGTGTCACCCAAACCTCAGTCGGAATGGTTTGCGCAACCAACTGCAAGCGCGCTGCCTGACCAAAGTCGGGCTGAAAATGCCCTTGTTGCAGGGCAGACAGCACCGCAGAACGCCGTTCAAGGTCGGCACTGCGTTGCGCTAAGGCCTGTTCAGCAGCGGTTTGGGTGGGTGCTGCGTTGGTTTGGTTTTTTACCAGTGCTGCGCGCAGGGCTGCCAGCTCGGTGCTTTGGGTGGCCAGTGTGGTACTGAGGCTGGCACTGGCCTGTTTCAAATTCCAGACCCAGGCCGCCCCCAAGCCACCGCCCAACAACAACAGCATGAGCCACGCCTGCAACAGGGCCAGCCCGGTGAACGGGGTTTTTTGCTTGCGCAAAATGGGTAAACACAGGTTGACTTGTTGGGCCATGGTGATTGCACGTCAGTACACTTGCGTGTCAGGACCGAATGCCCTCCGTGCGCAAAAAAACGCCCAACAGAGGCCAACACGCAGCCTGCTCTTCAAGCGGCATCGTCTCCAACCCGGTGAACAAGGTATTGACCTGAAATGGCGCAACCGCTTGACCCAGCTGCTGCGTCAGCCACTGCGCCAGCTCGTCTGATCTGACACCGGCGTACACCCACATCCCACTCAAAGGCAAACTCGACCAAGTGCGATCCCAGACATCCAATGAGCGTTGCACCTCTACCAAAAGGCGCTGGGCCGGATGGTCTTCCATGTGGAAACTGTCGCTGGCAGCAGGTACGGGGGCAAGGTCGGCGGCAAATTCTTCACCCAGGGACAAATCACCCACCGCATAAGACGGCCTGTATTCTTGCACCGGCGTAAAACCATCCACTGGCGCAGGTTCGGCTACCTCTTGGCCCCAGACACTGGTCAAAAAACCCTCGGGCACATCAAAGCGACGGGTATAAAAAAGCTCATCATTGGCGCTGATGGTCAGCAACGCCTGCTGCCCTGGTATCAAGACCAGCGCCGCTTGGGCACGGTCAGCCGATTTACCCTGCTGCTTACCCAGTGCCGACTGCAGGTTGCGTTGCGCCATTTCCTGGATGTCAATCACAGCCACACCCCAGTCCATGGCCTGTGAAAACACCATGGCTTCACGCACCACAGCGTTGAGCGCCGCCACCACAAACGAATGGTGGTTGCTGCCTTGGTGCTTTTCGTCACCCACCTGAACCACATCAATCGTGACATCGTCCACATGCGCCTGCAGCATTTCACGGACCTGGTAGCGGGCCGCAGCGCGCAACTCTTCAGGCGGTACCGCTGGCGTGTCAATTTGCAAAAACTGGTATTGGTCTGCACGCAGCATCATGGCAGCTTGCACACCTTTCAAACCCAGGTCTTTGAGGCGCTGCTGAAAAGCCTGCAGGGTGTCCGAACCCTGTGCCACGACACCCAGTTTGGTCACCGCCCACACCCCCCCTTGTTGTGGCGTTGCCAATACATAAGCCAGGGTTTGTGCTTCCCAGGAGCACACCAGAAGATCACCTGAGGTTTGACGCTGCCAAGGCCAACGCATGGTCAGGCAGCCCCCGGTTTCAGCAGCGATGTCTGCAAGGTGGTAGTGGTGAACATGGGGCAAGAATACATGAAGCTATTTTGCTCTTATTTTAGTAGCTATTGAGGCAACCTGAACAAGGGCTAACCCCATAAATGTCTTGCAACTTACCGCTTTTAATAATTTTCCCGACGGTAAATCAGGGGTGATTTGTGGATGCCAAAGGTGGCGCGGCTGCCCAGGTTGGTGCCAAACCAGGGCAGGTTGGCCGCTGTGGCAGGTGACGCGGTAGCCGTCACACAGGTATTACCTGCAGCGGTGTTGCTCACATTCACCGCCAGATTGACGCTGCCCTGGTTGCCTGCGCCGGGCTTGGTCAGCTTCAAACCAATCAACTTGCCTGCGGCCAAGGTGACGCTGCCGGTGGGCGACAGTTGCGTTTCGCAGGCCGCCAGGCCACCTGTGTAGCCGCTCATGACGATGCTGCTGATGGGCAACACGGTGCAACTGTCGGCGCTGTTGGTGGTGTAAAAACTGCCCGTCCAGTACTGTGATTCAAACGACATCGGCAAGGCCAAAAGTTCAGAACCATAGCCATTCTGCAGCACCAAGCGACCACTTCTGAACAGTGCACTGGCCTCTGCATGCCCCACTGAACTGACGGCAGGCGTGTCGCCATCAAGCGCACGCAGGGTCAATGTCAAAGGCGCACTTTTTTCAACCGCCCCGGCATAAGTCACAGAGGCCGTGCCAATGCCATTGGCAAACCCGGTGGTCGCAATGGTATTGCTGGACAACCCCACCAGACTGCCCGCATTGGACAGGGTGGTCGCAAACGCGTAGCTGCCCGCATAGTTGGCGGTGTTGGTGGCATCGGTGGCATCGCCCCCAAAGCGTTTGGCTTTAACCGTAACCACCAAGGGTTGTCCCGTTTTGGCTGGCGTGACCGATCCGGCATAGGTAAACGTGCCACACCCCGGCGTAACCGACACGTCAAAATAGGACGGTTGAAAACGCCCTACCCCCATCTGGGTTCCGGCCACAGATAAGCTGGAACCGAGGTAATTGGCGTGAACGGCGGCCAAGTCGATCGTGCCCACTTCATTCCAGGTGAGGTTGGTGCTGGCCGCACCGGCTGCAAAGCCGCTCAATCCAGCACTGATGACACTGGCGTTGCCCATCCCAGGCTGCGGGTTGGCAGAACTCAACGTGACCACAGCAGGTGCTGTTTCATGGCCAAAATTCTGCGTTGCCGTTGACGGGTTGGCACCGTTCATGGCCGTCACCGTGACAGTAAAGGGCGCACCCGCTACCAAAGGCGCAGCGGGTATGCCGCTGAACACCAGGCTGGCTGGCACGGCCACAAACGCATCTGCGCCCTGCATGACCAAGCCGGCATCACCGTTGGCCGCTGCACCGGTGTAAGTCATGTTCAACCCCATGTCACCGGCATCTGGATAAGTGACCGTGGCACTGGCCACACCGGCCGCGTCAAACGTCAAACTCACCGGACTGGTTGCAGCGCACATCGCACCAGCACTGTTGCTGGGGTTCAAATAACGGGTATTGACCTGAACCGGCAACGTGCCCGCCGCAGGATTGGTGTAGCTGCAAGACATCTGCAGCGTGCGTGTCACATTGGCCAAACCGGGCACACAAGCCCCAGAGTTGTCTGCTTTCTTAACCGATCGAACCGACACCGTTTGCGCTACA
>JBGSRY010000590.1:0-3798 GCA_041737325.1 Rhodoferax sp.
AGCGGGTCGCATTCGGCCAGCCCCAGCCAAGCTGGAGCCACGCCCTCTGCGTCTTCAGCCAACAAGGGCGCAAAGCGCCAGTCTTCGCGCTGTGCGTGGCTGGGAATGTAGAGGTCAAAAAAGTAAGCAATGTGCGCGGCCTCCAGCACAAAGCCGTGGCCAAAAGTTTGGTGTGAGGGCGTGTCGGCATGCGCCGTGGTGCCGGGGTAAAACAACAGTTGCAATTTCAAATCCACACCCAAAGCACGCGCCTGCAACGCACAGGCCGCTGCCAGCGTGCCCCCGGCGCTGTCACCGCCCACCGCCACGCGCTTGGCATCCAAGCCAAGGTCTTGCCCATGCAGCGTAACCCAGTGCACAGCATCCCAAGCATCTTCAAACGCAACGGGAAAGCGGTGCTCTGGTGCCAGCCGGTAACCCACCGACAACACGGCGCAATGTGCCAGGTGACTCAGCGTGCGGCACAACACCTCATGCGTGGCGATGGAGCCAATGGTGAAGCCGCCGCCATGCAGGTACACCAGCACCGGCAGCGGCTCGGTTGAGGGGGCATACAGGCGCACCGGCAGCTCAAAGCCGTCACGCGTGGGCACGGTGAAACCTTCCACACGCTGCAAGGCCACCGGGGCCAAGTCCAACACCCCGGCGTTGGTTTCATAGGCCGCACGCGCCTGCGCCGGCGTGAGGGCATGCAGCGGCATCTGGGCCGCACGCGCCATGCGCTCCAGCACACCGCGCATGGCGGGGGTGAGTAAGGCACGCGAGTTTCGGTGGGGCATGGCGGTCTGTGTGTTTGGAAGACGAGGGCTGGATGCTATCCAAATGAAAAACCGGGGCAACAGGCGGCTTCATAATTGACACACAGAGAGGCCACCATGACATCAGCATCCCACACCTTGCCACAGGGCATCAAAGACAACCGCCAACGTGGCCGCGTGGTCGATTTTTTAAACGCCAGGGTCAGCTCAGGCAGCGCCCTGTCCGTCGTCTCAGCCTACACGGTGCCATTGACACCCTCAAAGTGCATATTGGCTTGGGTGTCAGGCGGTGCGCATCATCCAGCGTTTTTGCCACATCAGCAGCACCAACGCCAGCATCCAGCTCAGAGCTTGCAGACCTGATCACCCAAGACCTGAAATACCGCGACATTCAACTGATGCGCCTGCGTGATGAAGTGCTGGATATGGAAGACTTCAACGAATCCGTGGCTTTGAACCAATTCACTTTGGACGAATTCAGGCTAGACCTGAGCAACTTCATCACGGCCAACCAACACCTGTTGCACGACGCACCGCTTGGCTTGTGTGCTGTGGTTCCTGTGCCAAAAACGGCTGTAGCCCTTGCAAATAAAGCGCAAGCAGTTATTCAATCAGGAATCATTTAGTGCCTGCAGCAAACTGATGGATGCCGCGCAAGCGGTACAAGGATCGCAAGACTTTGAGCTGGTGACTTGGTTGGTGATAAAGTAGATACGTATTCATATCTACTCTTTCAAAGAGATACACCATGATTGCCACCGCCAAAGTTTTTACCACCGGCAATAGCCAAGCCATTCGCTTGCCCAAGGCGTTTCGGCTGAACAGCGAAGAAGTCTGGATCAGCAAATCCAGAGATGGCATCATCACCATTCAGCCTAAGCCCCAAAAAGACGAATTGGAAGCTTTTTTGGCTGAATTGCGGGCACTGCCACCCTCGGAAGAGTTTTTGCAGCCCCGTGATGATGCACCCCGCCCCAGTCCTTTTGAAGGGTGGGATGCGTGATGCGCTACATGCTAGACACCAATATCGTCAGCTATTACTTGCGTAGGTCGTTGCCTGCGTTGGAGGAACGCGTTAACGACGCACTCAAACATCGCACCATTGTCATTTCAGTCATCACCCGCGCTGAACTGCGCTATGGACAAATGGGCATGACACCAGAAGACCGCCGCCGCCCCCTCATTGATGGTTTTTTCTTGCGACTGCCGAGCGTGGATTGGAGTAATAAAGCGGCGGACCAATATGGCGTGCTCAAACACGCTCTCAGAACCCAGGGCAAACCCATTGGCGACATGGACACGTTGATCGCTGCCCACGCCCTGGCTGAAAAACTGATTCTGGTCACCCACAACACCCGCCATTTTGAAAATGTGCCACATTTAAAACTTGAAGACTGGATGGTGTGAGCATGGCTCACCAACCATCTTGGCGCTACGCGCCCAACTTCTTGCAACCCTGAAGAGCAGCGCGACCGCCCTATGAAAACAAATTTATCGATGGTTTTTGTTGGCATGAGTGTCATCACCCTGGGACTGGTGGCCTGCGGCGGTGGTGGAAGTGGTGAAGTTGTATCGGCAGGTGGCAGACCCATCCCACCTGCGGCCAGTTTGACGCAATTCACCCCCAATCAGGCAAATTGGGCCACCTTTGCCTCCAAACCACTGGCCAGCGGCAACACGGCCCACGACCCCGACAGCGTGAGCTGGCTCAGCCCCTCCTCCTGGGCAGCGGCCCGGTGGGATGGCACGGTTTACAACCCCGCGCAGATGACACCCGCCGCTTTCGCCAATGCGATTTGCCCCAGCGTAGACCAGGTTCGGGGGATTCGCGAGGTGTTTTACGCCAACCACCCCTTCGCCGACAACGCCCGCCCCACCAAGGCCGAAGTGGACGAGTGGCACAGGCTTGCCATCAACCATGTTCGGGCGTTGGTGGGTTACACCAGCCCTGAGCGGCAGGTGCAAAAAGACACCTGCATGTTTGCCCGGGCGCTATGGGGTGATGAGCGCAAATTCACCACCCAATGGGATGCCCAATACCCTGGCACGCTGGGTTCTGCTGCGGGGCCCTGCGTGGGCTCTACCAACGCCCATTGCGGTGCCAGCTTCATTCCCAGCCTGACCGCTCAGGCACCTTACCTGCCCGCAGGTCACCTTGGCTGTGTCGACCAACAGGGCGCGGAGGGTGTCTTTAGCGGCCCTAAGTCCAACATTCCATGGTCCATCAAGTGGTCGCGTGGCTTTTGCAACACGCTCATGGCCGAGGGGTTCTGGGGCGGCCACGTGGGGCCATGGTTTCACCGTGAGCCATTTGGTTTGAGCTTTTGGGACAACGACCCCGCCAACAACAACAGCAACGCCGTTTTGCGGGCCAAGTGGACTGGCAAGCTGCTGCCCAGTCTGTATTGACTCCACACCAGGCGCATTCCCACAGATCGCATCAGATTGGCCACACGCCCGTCTGATCCTCAAATCCAATCGATGGCATCAACATTGCTAGGTTCACCCTAAGGCCAGTGCCGACCTCAATCAATCATCGAGACACCTTTCATGTCCATTCACGCCGCTCTGAACCACATCACCCATTACAGCTACGACCGCCTGGTTGCCCTGGGGCCGCAAGTGGTGCGGCTGCGCCCTGCGCCGCACTGTCGCAGCAAAATCATTTCGTATTCGCTCAAGATCGAGCCGCCGGTGCACTTCATCAACTGGCAGCAAGACCCGTTTGCCAACTACCAGGCACGGCTGGTGTTTCCGGACAAAACCAAAGCCTTCAAAGTCACGGTTGATGTGGTGCTGGACATGGCGGTCTACAACCCGTTTGACTTTTTTCTGGAGCCTGCTGCCGAAGAATTCCCGTTTGGCTACGAGGCCGACCTGAAACAAGAGCTTGCGCCCTACCTGATACCCGAGCCCGTCACCCCCTTGGTGCAGGCTTACCTTGACAAAATTGACTACACCAAGCGCCGCAGTGTGATCTTTTTGGTGGACCTGAACCAGTCGGTGCACAAAGCAATCAGCTACACCATCCGCATGGAGC
>JBGSRY010000593.1:0-9105 GCA_041737325.1 Rhodoferax sp.
GGCGCTGACCATGGTTTTGCCCGACACCTTGTCAAAGGCTTCGGCGCAGTCACCGGCGGCAAACACACCAGGCACATTGGTTTGCAAATGTTCGTCGGTCAGCACCCCCAGCAGACAGGTGATGCCAGAGTCTTGCAGGAAACCAATGGCCGGGCGCACCCCGGCGGCACTGATGACCAGGTCTGCCTGCAGGGTTGTCCCGTTGGAGAGTTTGACATTCAACCCCGGGCTGTGGCTGGCATCTGTGCCTGCAGGGTTGATGCCAATGGTACTGGCAATTTTCTCCAGCAGGCTGGGTTGGGCTGCAAGCTGCGGCTCAATCGACTCCACCCGGGTGCTGGTGAACACCTGCACGCCTTTGGCATCAACCCAGTCGCGGATCATGCCGCCAGCTACTGCGCCCATCATGCGTGGCACCATGCGGTCGCCCATCTCAACCACACTGAGCTTCACGCCCCGTGCCGCCAGCGCTTCCATGATGATGCAACCAATGAAACCCGCACCCAGTTGCAAAACGCGCGCGCCCGGTTTGGCCAGCTGCATGATGGCGCGCGCATCGGCTAGCGTCCAGCAGGTGTGCACACCGGGCGACTTGATACCGGCAATGGGTGGACTCACCGGGTGCGAACCCGTGGCCACCAGCAGGGTGTCAAAAGCCAGGCTTGCACCGTTTTCAAGCCACACGGTTTTGGTAGCAGCTTGCACAGATTTGACGCGGTTTTGCAGCACTTTGATTTGCAAATCTGCAAAGTGGCTAGGGCTTTTGCGCAAGTAGGTGCCAGCCTCCTGGATGTTGCCCATCAACAGATAGGGAATGGCCATGCGCGAATAGGACGGCTCAGGCTCGTCACCAATGATCGTGATCTGATCTTGTGGTGCCAATTTGCGGATGGTCTCGGCAGCAATCACACCGGCCGGACCGGCACCGAGGATGACGTGGTGGGTCATGGGAAATCTCCAGGAATATCTTCGTTTTTACCCGATGAAAACGGGGTCAGAGCACACGCCCTTTGGGCGGTGATCTGACCCCAATTTCATCTAGCGCTTCAGTTCAAATGCCGTTACAGGCTCAAGCGTTGCTTGGTGGCTGCGGTGGGGCGGCCCTCAGCATCCCAGCCGCGCGCTTCGTAGTACTTGGGCAGCATGGTGGCGAGTTCGTTGAACTTGCCTTTCATGGGGCCGGTCTTGCAAGCACCCTCCACACTGGTCAGGCGCGCGGGCAAGCTGTCGTCCTTGTTGGTAAAACCGGCACGGTTGTTGAACTCACGCTCCATGTTCCAGATGCGCTCGCCGATCAGGGCCAGTTCTTCAATGGTGTACTGCTCGCCACATGCGCCTTGCATTTGCGGTGCCAGGTCTTGCAGGCCCCAGGCAAAGGTGGTGAAGATGCACAGGCCAGACGAGTCAAACGCAGCCGTGGCATCCTGGAAGGCCTTGACCAGTTCGGGCTTGCCCTGCGATTCTGCCGGCTCGGTCTTGACCGGAATGCCCAACACTTCAGAGGCAATGGTGTAGCCGCGCAGGTGGCAGCCTCCGCGGTTGCTGGTGGCGTAGGCCAAGCCAATGCCCTGGATGGCGCGTGCGTCGTAGGCCGGGAATTCCTGACCCTTGCTGCTCATGCTGAGTTCCGGATGGCCATATTTGGTGCACAGGCGTTTGGAGCCTTGGCCAATTTCCTTGCCAAAACCGCGGCCGTTGACCGTTTCTTCGGCCAAAAAGGCCAGTGCACGGGCCGAGCCAAACGGCGCTTCAATGCCGATTTGCTCTTTGGTCAGAACGCCCATGCCATACAGCTCCATCACCGCGCCCACCGTGGCACCAAAGCTGATCGGGTCGATGCCTTCTTCGTTGCACAACAGGTTGGCGTATTGCAGGCATTCCAGGTCATTGACCCCGTTGGCTGCGCCCAGCGCCCAGGCGGCTTCGTATTCCAGACCACCGTTGGCGCCGCGGTATTGCGGCTTGTTCTCGATGGTGAAGTGGCCTTCGTCCATCTTGCTGATGCGCCCGCAGGCAATGGTGCAGCCAAAGCAGGCCTGGTTGGTCACCAGGTGTTTTTTGCCATCCGACTCACGCGGCTTGGCCATGGCTTCAGCGCCGATGTCCTTCGCACCTTCAAACTGGTTGTCCTGGTGGTTACGGGTGGGCAGGCCACCCACTTCGTTGATGACGCTCATCAGCACTTGTGTGCCCATGGCGGGCAGGCCAGTGCCGGTGACACCGTTGTCGGCCAGTACTTTTTTGGCCGCTTTGGTGGCCGCCATGAAGGCTTTGGGGTCGCGGATATTGCCCACGCCCTTGGTGCCGCGCACGGCAATGGCCTTGAGGTTTTTGCTGCCCATGACCGCGCCCACACCCGAGCGGCCCGCCGCACGGTGCAGGTCGTTGACCACAGCAGCAAACAGCACGCCGTTTTCACCGGCCTTGCCAATGCTCGACACTCGGGTCAAGGGGTCTTGCAGGCCTTTTTTGATGATCTCTTCGGTCTGCCACACACTTTGACCCCACAGGTGGGCGGCATCGCGCAACTCAGCCACATCGTCGTTGACGTACAGATAAACCGGTTTGGCCGACTTGCCTTCAAAAATGACCATGTCCCAGCCAGCCATCTTGAGCTCAGCACCCCAGTAGCCGCCCGAATTGGAGCAAGCCACCGCGCCAGTGAGCGGGCCTTTGGTGATGACGGTGTAGCGCCCGCCTGTAGAGGCCATGGTGCCGGTCAACGGGCCGGTGGCCCAGATGATTTTGTTGTCGGCACTCAAGGGGTCTACCTTGGCATCGACTTCTTCGACCAGGTATTTGGTACCCAGGCCACGCGAGCCAATGTAGGCTTGTGCCCACTGCATATTGAGGGGTTCAGATTTGACCGTACCAGCAGTCAGATTAACGCGCAGGATTTTTCCAGCCCATGACATGATGTTTCTCCTAAAGTGTTGGGGTCAGAGCACGTTTGCTGCGCAAAGTGGTCTGACCCGCAAGGTTATTAAACGGCTGTAGGTTGATTGCCAAGCTTGTCGGCCCACTGTTCCATCTTGCCCAGACCCGTCCAGTTGGCATCAATGAAAGTGATAGCACTGGTGGGGCAAGCGTCCGCACAAGCGGGCTCGCCGCCGCACAGGTCGCACTTTTGCACCTTGCCGGTTTCCTGCACGTAGTTGATGGTGCCAAACGGGCAGGCAATGGTGCACACCTTGCAACCCACGCAGGTGGTCTCGTTCACTACCTTAGCCCCCGTGAGCTTATCCACCGTGATGGCCTCCACCGGGCAGGCATGCAAACACCAGGCTTCGTCGCACTGGGTGCAGGTGTACGGCACTTTTTTGCCGGTGTGGTGAAAGTTGAATACCTTGATGCGCGATTTGGCCGTGGCGAAAGTGCCGTAGTTCTCGAAAGAACAGGCCATTTCGCACTGCAGACAGCCGGTGCATTTGTCTGCGTTGATGTGCAACACCTTTTGCATGTGTGTGTCTCCTGTAGGTAAAAAATCTGAACGTAACTTATGCAAGCCCGTTCTTATGAAATTGAATGCATAGCGATTGTTCGTTTCCCACAGCAAATACAACCTAGGATTAACCCTAATTGAGCCTGCACCTCATGCATTCATTCTCAAAATGAGACGCGGCGATCAATGCAAAAAAAACCGCCGGACACAGCGGCGGTTTTTTCAAGCGTGAGACTTTGGGGTCAGATCACTTTGCGCAGCAAATGTGCGCTGCCCCCAACACTTTTCACAACTTCTTCACATCATGGCAAGCTGCACCGCACGCGTTGGTGTACGGAATCGGCATCGCTGCATTGGCAGCCACACCCTTGACACCCTTGTTGTCCTTGCGTGGCACGTCATACAGGTGCGAGGTGATGTCGTTCATCCAGTAGTTCTTGCCATCGGCTGCGACCAGCCCCTTGCCCATGCCAGCCCCGGTTTGCATGGTCTTGGTACCGTGGCAGCTGTTGCAGGTCACTTTGCTCACATCCACCGTGCACTTGGCTTTTTCCGCCAGGTGCGCCTTCATGTCCACCTTGTTGGCGTGGCAGGTGGTGCACGACGCGGCAGACTTGGGGTCTTGCGTCAGCTGATGGGCAAATTTGGCATCGCCATGCGGGTCATGGCAATTGGAACAAGCCACCAGTTGCGTGCCGTTGCGGTACTTGCTGGACTTGATGAAGTCCGTGCCTTGCTGGTGGTGCGACTTGGAATGCAAGCCGTCAGCCCAGTAGTCACCAGCAGCCGCATCTTCACGCGTGGTGAACTGTTTGAGGAACTCGTTGCGCGAGGTACCCGGCAGCATCATCAGGTTGGCTGCGTTCACCGGCTGGTCGTTCTTCAGATGCCCTTGCGGACGGCTGTGGCACTGCACGCAGATCATCGACTCGCGCTCTGCCGCCAGTTTGTTGGGGCTCACGATAGCGGCAAACTTGGCCACACCTTTGGCTTCCTTGTGTGCGGAGCCTGGACCGTGGCAGGTTTCGCAGCCCATGTTCATTTCATTGAGTTTGCCGTCGCCATCCACGTCCATCTCGCCGTTCGGGTCGGTGGCTGAGCTGGCAATGTAGGCACCTGCTGCGTTCTTGGTCAAGGTGTAGCCGTTGTAGTGGCAGGAAGCGCACTCTTTCTCAAAGGATTTTTCCTTGGACGGGTCGGTCAGCTTGTTGGTCTTTTCGCTGAACAGCCAATCGGCATGGTAATCGCGGAAGGGTTTGCGGCCACGGTCGGCAAAGCTGTCGTCGCCCAACTGGTTGAACTGGACAAACGGGAACAGGTTGGCACCTGAACGGTACAAGAAACGCTGCTTGTACACGCCACCACCGTAAGCACCATCGACGGCATAAACACGTGGGGCATCAGCCGGATCGCGCAGGTTGTTGGTACGGAATTTGAGTTTGCCGTCGCTGTCCTTGAAGAAGGTCGCGGTAAAGCTGGCGCTGGCCAGATCGGCCGGGGCCTTGGTACCGATGAAATATTTGTCAAATTTCCGCGTGCCGTCATAGCCGTAGAACCAGAAGGTGGTGCCAGCCGTCAGCTTGTTCAGGCCTTTGTTCACCTCAGGGAAGCGCGAATAGTCTTGCAGCCCACTGGGCTTGCCCACCACCTGGATGCCCAGCCGGTGCATGGTTTGCTTGAAATGTTCCTTGTCGTCATGGCACTTCAGGCACTCCGATGTGCCCACATAAGTGGCCCCTGCCGGCGTATTGCCCGACAGCTTGACGGTGACCGGTTTGGCGGCGAGTTCTGTGGTGCTCAAAGCCTTACGTGCCAGCGAACCACCTGGCAGGTGCGAGGCATCACCGGGCTCGGCATAGACAAAATAGTTGCCTGCGGGCACGCTTGAAAAGTCAAACTCACCTTGTGCATTGGTCTTGGCGTGCAGATAACGGTCGCGGTGGGCGTTCAGGTTGTCCTCCAGCGGCTCGTCATTGGCGGAATCTTTTTTGATCACAACCGGCGTTTTGGCCATTGCGGCCAGGTCTGCCGCCGGAATCAGCCAGACCGTCGCACCTGCAATTTTTTGGAAGCGCTCGGCCGTGCCGTTTTCAACCACCCCCTTGATGGGCGCGTTGGCCGAGAGTTGTCCGCCGGGCTGCATACAGCCCGCCAGCAACAACCCACCAGCCATCGCAATCAGGCTGGCTTTGAATCTCTGCATTTTCATCATGACCTCGTTTCGTAGAAAGAACACGGGGCGTTTCACGCATGATTTATGCCATACGCTATCCAACCGAAGTCCATGAAAAACAAGGGAATACGACGCGGCAACGCGCAACAGATCGTCATAAAAAAATGACAGTTGTCACTTATCAATGACAACTCAGAAGCCCTTCAGGGTTTGACGTCAAGACCCCAACGCTTCATCCGCACGTACAGGTTTTGCCGTGGCGAACCGCTTAAACGCGCGGCCTCCGACATGTTGCCTTTGCTGGCAAGCAACAAACGTTTGAGGTAGTCGCGCTCAAAGTCTGCGCGCGCATCCTGGTAGGCCAGGCTGCCGGTGTCTGACGCTTGCGCCGTGACATCCACAGCGACCAATACCTGCGGCGCAGACAAATTCAGGTGCGCCGCATCGATCGGACCGTCGGCCTGCATGGCGACCACGCGCTCGATGCAGTGCTGCAATTCACGCACATTGCCAGGCCAGGCTTGCGCGTCCAGCGCCTGCGCCGCCGCAGCGGTCAGCGGCCCACAATGCTTGCCAAACTTGGTGTTGTACTGATCCAGAAAGTGCAGCGCCAGCCGGATCACGTCGCCCTTGCGCTCGCGCAGCGGCGGCAGCGTCAACGCCACCACATTGATGCGGTAGAACAGGTCTTCGCGAAAGCGCCCGGCCTTGACTTCACCGGCCAGGTCACGGTTGGTGGCGCAGATCAGGCGAAAGTCGGTGCTGCGCATGTGCGTGCTGCCAAGCCGGCAAAAACTGTGGTTTTGCAACACCGTTAACAGGCTGCTTTGCAGCTTGGGGCTCATGTCGGCAATCTCGTCCAAAAACAGGTTACCGCCGTCGGCTTTTTCAAAATAACCGGCGCTGGATTGGTTGGCACCGGTAAACGCGCCTTTTTCATAGCCAAACAGCAAGCTCTCCAGCAGCGATTCGGGCAGCCCACCGCAATTGACTTCCAGAAACGGTTTGTTTGCGCGCTGGCTCCCGTGGTGAATCAGGCGTGCACACACGTCTTTGCCGGTGCCGCTTTCGCCTTGCAACAACACCGTGGTATCGAGCCCTGCGACCTGATGCAACTGACTCAGCAGGCGCTCCATGACGTTGGACTGTCCCACCAGCACCGGTGTGTCCTTTTCAGCGCTCAGGCGCTGGCGCAGGCTGTCAATTTCACGGTATGCGGCATCAAATTCAAGCGCTTTGCCAATCACCGCCTCCAGCGCTTCCAGGTCTTCAAAGGGTTTGGTGAGGTAGTCAAACAGACCTTCGCGCACGGCGGCCACGGCATCACGCACATCGGCAAAACCGGTCATCAAGATGGCCACCATGCGTGGGCGTTGCTGGCGAAATTCGCGCAACAACTCAAGCCCGTGGTGCTGCGGCAAACGTTGGTCCATCAGCACCAGGTTGAAATCATGCGCGGCAAACAAGGTGCGCGCCGCATCGCCCTCGTCGGCCAGAAAGACGTGCGCCGTTTTGCGCAGCAGCTGCTCAATCAGCGTGCGGGTGTAACGGTCATCATCAACCACCAAAATCTTGGGCAACATCAGGAACACCTTGTAGAGGGTTAGCGTTCAGCACAGCGGCCTGCTGAGGCAACCAAATTGCAACTTGCGTGCCACCTTCTGGCAAGGTGTTCACCGTGACATAGCCCTGGTGCAGCAAAGCCACGTGCTGCACCACCGGCAGGCCCAGACCCGTGCCATCGCTGCGGGTGGTGAAAAAGGGCACAAACACTTTATCCAATACTTTCGGGTCAATGCCATGCCCGTGGTCAAGTACCGCCAGCAACCACCCGGGTGCGCCGGTCTCGGCGTGCAGTGTTTCCCTGAGGCTGATCACCACCGGCTGGTCATCAGCCGAAGCTTGCGCCGCGTTGGTCAACAGGTTAAAGAGGGCATGGCGCATCAGAATCGGGTCCATCGACAGCACCACCGGGTGCGCTGGCAGCGCCAGTTCCACCGCAATTTGCCGCCGCACCGTCTGGCGAAACAGCAGCACGGTGTCGGCAATCACCTGGGTCAAATTGGCCGGATGACAGTCAAACTTGGACACCTTGGCAAAACGCAACATGGCGGCGATGAAGGTGTGGCAATCTTCCCCGGCACGCTGAATCTCAACCAGCAATTCACGGGTGCGATCAGGGTCAGCCGACTCGCGTTGTGCCAGCTGCGCCAGGTTCACCACCCCGACCAACGGGTTGTTGAGCTGGTGCGCAATTTCACCCACCATGGTGCCCAAGGCTGAAAGTTTTTCAATCTGCAACATGCGGGCATGTTCGGTGTCCAGCCGCAACAACTGGTGCTCCAGGTCATGCTGGCGCTGGTAGTCGCGCTCGACCCGGTCCAGTGCCACATAAAACAGCCCCAACACAAAAGCCCCCACCACCAGGCTCATCAAGATCACCGTCAAAATCGAGTTTTGAAACGTTTGCTGCAAGCCAGAGATGTTGCGCATCACCACCAGGTCGCCGATGCGCCGGCCATTGGCATCGTCCATCGGCAACATCGCCAGGTGCATGGTCTGTTGGCCTTGGGTAAACACATGCGTGGCCCCGCCGCGCAAATAGGCCAGCACGGCATCGTTCAAGGCCACCGGATGCGGATCCACGGTGGCCGCCACCACCACCTGGTCGGCAAAGTGGTTCCAATTACCCTGGCGTTTAAGCATGTCAAGACCATGGTGCCACTGCTGTGCGGGCAAAAACTGCTTGTCCACCAACACCACCAGGTCCACCGCCAGACTGTCATGGATTTCTTGCATCAGGTGGCCAATTTCTTCGCCCATTTCGACGTAGCCCAGCACCCCGTTGGCACTTGGCCAGGGTGCGACCACGCGCAGCGTCAGTGTGCCCAGCGCACCCAGCTCCAGCCCATGGGTAACCCGATTCTGATTGCGCGATTGCAGCGTGGTGGATCGCGTGATTTCATCGCCAAACTCGCTGGGGCTGTGCAAGCGCACCAGGTTAACCAAATCCGGGCTATCGAAATAGAGGTGGGTGATGCGGGACTGCGCACGCAAACTTTCAAACATTGGGCCAGCCGCAACCAGCAAGGCCTGGCGGTCTTGTTTCGCAAAGGCACTGCCAATGGCTGGAATGCCCTGCATGGTTTGCAGCACGGCGCGCATCAGGTTGGTGTCCTTGTCCAGTTTTTGCGACACCAGCCTGGACACGGCGTTGACGCGCTCAGACAGGGCCCGGTCACGTACCTGCACTTGCAGAAAATAGGTGGCAGCCACAAACACCAGCAACACAAACGCAAGCACCAGCGCAAAGGGCCACATCAGGCTGGCTTTGACCCTGCGCGGAGGGGAAATGGTGGACTTGAATTGCATGCTGCGATGAAATGTACCGCTAACCAGGTCAACCGCTGGTTCATTTTTGCGCTAGATTCGGGGCCACGTCATACAGATTCAAGCCTGTGAACACCACACCCCATCATCCCCAACCCAC